>DASWYL010000034.1:0-10460 GCA_036404995.1 Sphingobium sp.
TGCCATGGCAGAGAGAAGCCTT
The DNA here is from genome assembly GCA_036404995.1 of Sphingobium sp. Classification (GTDB taxonomy): domain Bacteria; phylum Pseudomonadota; class Alphaproteobacteria; order Sphingomonadales; family Sphingomonadaceae; genus Sphingobium. Next base: position 23 of record DASWYL010000034.1, read on the forward strand.
GCGGGGCAAGTGAGCTTCGAGTTGCTGTCGGCACGCAGGTTGCGGCAGGCGCTTGCCCTGTTCGGCGCGATCCTGCTTGCGGGCTGCCAGACCATGGTGCCCAAGACGCAGGCGCCGCCGCCCCCGCCGCCCGCAAAGCCGGCGACGCCGCCACCCAGCACGGCGCTGCCCACCGACACCGAGCGGCATCGCGTCGCCCTGCTGGTGCCGCTGACCGGCCCCAATGCGGCCGTCGGACAGTCGATCGCCAATGCGACGACCATGGCGCTGCTCGACACCAAGACCGAGCGACTGCGTGTCACCACCTATGATACCGGCAAGGATGCCGCCGCCGCCGCGCGCCAGGCCGTCAATGAGGGTAACAAGTTGATTCTTGGCCCGCTCACCGGCGATGAGGTCAAGGCCGTGGCGCCGATCGCCCGCGCCGCGAAGGTGCCGGTGGTCAGCTATTCCAACGATGCGAGCGTCGCCGGCAGTGGCGTGTTCCTGCTCGGCTATGCACCGGGCCAATCGATCGACCGGGTCATCAGTTACGCGCGGACCAAGGGCGCGAAGAATTTTGCCGCGTTGATACCCAAGGGCGTCTATGGCGAACGCGCCGGGACGGCCTTCCTCGCCGCAGTGAAGTCTGCGGGCGGCACGCCGGTCGGCATGGAAACCTTCGACCGTTCGGCGGCCTCGGTCACCGCTGCGGTCAAGCGGCTTGCGACGCGGTCGAGCTATGATGCGCTGCTCATCGCCGACATCGGCCGCATTGCCGTCCAGATCGCACCGCAGGTGCGCAGCAGTGAGTCGGGCGCGAACGCCAAGCTGCTCGGCACCGAACTCTGGAACACCGACAACAGCATCTCCGCCAGCACGGCGCTGCGCGGCGCCTGGTTCGCCAGCGTCTCGGACGGCCTTTACCGCACGCTCGCGAGCAAATATCGCACCAGCTATGGGACGACGCCCTATCGCCTCGCGTCGCTCGGCTATGATTCGGTGCTGCTCACCGTGCGCATTTCGCAGGACTGGAAGCCGGGCAGCGACTTCCCGGTCGCGCGCCTCACAGATCCCGACGGTTTTGCCGGGATCGACGGAGCCTTCCGCTTCGGCGGCAGTGGCCTTGCCGAGCGAGCGCTGGAGATCCAGCAGGTGGACGCGGGCGGGATAAGCGTTGTCGATGCCGCCCCCCGGGGCTTCGGAAAATAATTCAGGACCGTCGGTTCCTAGCGCGAAGCTTTCGTGAGGTCGCTTCCGCACTTACCGCACCGCTTTTCTGGCCACGGCACGCTGACAAAGCCTCGCATGAACAGAGATTTTCCGCAGGTTGGGCAAGCAATCAGAAAGGAGCGGATACCACTTATCAGAACCCATGCCAGCCCAAGTGGAACGAACACCGCACCCATTACTTGCGACGAAACCCCGAATGTGCTGAGCACTGGCGGTACTCCCCAGATGATCGCGAACATCGCTACGACTGTCCAGATCATATGGTTGCGACCGATCAAATAGACGCTTCTCGATTTCTCATTTCCCATACCCGCATGGTAGCCGACGCGGAAACGGCCGTCATCGACAAACCAATTTGTCCACGCCGCCTAGTCAAGAACCGCCCAGCGCAGCGCTGACGTGTCTCGACTTCGCTCGACACGAACGGAGAGGGAGAAGGCAGTTTCTCCCTCCTGTCGACCCCGCTAAGGCAATCCTATGTCCCGCGCGCGCGTCCTCATTCTCAATACGGCGCTTGGCCCCCTCGACTATCGCGTGCCGCACGGCATGGAGGTCGTGCCGGGGCAGATCGTCGTTGCGCCCCTGGGGCCAAGACCGATCCTGGGCGTCGTCTGGGATGAGGGCAGTTTTCCGGAGACCGAGCCGGTCGGCGACAATCGCCTGCGGCCGCTGCTGGGGCTGGTCGATGCGCCGCCCCTGCCCGCGCCGCTGCTGCGGCTGATCGAGTGGACCGCCGATTATTACATGGCGCATCCGGCCGCAGTGCTGCGCATGGCGCTCGCCTCGATGAGCGCGCTCGAGGGCGAGAAGACGGTCATCGAATATCGGCCTACGGGCCTCATGCCGACCCGCGTCACCGAGCAACGCGCGACCGCGATCGAGAAGATCGGCGAGCGGCAGGGGCTGGTGCGCGAACTGGCAGAGCTGGGCGGGGTGTCCGATGCTGTGATCCGTGGGCTCATTAAGCAGGGTGTGTTCGAGGCCGTGGAAGTCTCGACCGATACCGGCTTTCCCGAGCCCGATCCGGACCATGCCCATCTCAAGCTGACGCCCGAACAGGCGGCGGCGGCGACGCGGCTGCGCACGGCGGTTTCAGCGCACGATTTCGCACCGATCCTGCTCGATGGCGTGACTGGATCGGGCAAGACCGAGGTCTATTTCGAGGCGATCGAGCAAGCGATCCGTGAGGATCGACAGGTGCTGGTGCTGCTGCCGGAAATCGCGCTGACCGAGGCCTTCCTCCAGCGCTTCGAAGCGCATTTCGGCTGTGCGCCGGTCGCCTGGCATTCGGGACTGCGCTCGTCCGAACGGCGGCGCGCCTGGCGGGCGATCTCGCGCGGAACGGCGCGCGTCGTGGTCGGCGCGCGGTCGGCGCTGCTGCTGCCCTATCCCAAGCTCGGGCTGATCATCGTCGACGAGGCGCACGAGACGAGTTTCAAGCAGGAAGAGGGCGTGCGCTATCATGCCCGCGACGTGGCCGTGATGCGCGGGCTGTTCGAGAAATGTCCCGTCGTGCTGGCTTCCGCTACACCGGCCATCGAGACGCGGCACCAGGTCGAACTGGGACGCTATGAGGAGATCAAACTCCCGGCGCGCTATGGCGGCGCGGAGATGCCAGAGATTATCGGCATCGACTTGACGCAGGACCCGCCGGATCGCGGCCGCTGGATCGCGCCGATGCTGGTCAAGGCGATGCAGGAGACGCTCGACAAGGGCGAGCAAAGCCTGCTGTTCCTCAACCGGCGCGGCTATGCGCCGCTGACGCTCTGCCGGCACTGCGGACACCGCTTCCAGTGCCCCAATTGCACGGCCTGGATGGTCGAGCATCGCCTCACCCGCCGGCTCGCCTGCCATCATTGCGGCCATGAAGTGCCGACGCCCGACGCCTGCCCCGAATGCAAGCAGCCTGATGCACTGGTCGCCTGTGGCCCCGGTGTCGAACGCATCGCCGACGAGGTGAGAACGCTCTTCCCGCAGGCGCGGACAGCCATCGTCACATCCGACACGCTCTGGTCGCCGGCGCGGGCGGCGGCTTTCGTGCAGGGCATGGCGGAGAAGGCGATCGACATCGTCATCGGCACGCAGTTGGTCACCAAAGGCTATCATTTCCCGGACCTGACGCTGGTCGGCGTCATCGACGCCGACCTCGGCCTGGACGGTGGCGACCTGCGCGCGGCCGAGCGGACCTACCAGCAGATCGTGCAGGTCTCGGGCCGGGCCGGGCGAGGCGAGAAGCCGGGACGGGTTTTCATTCAGACGCGCGCGGCCGACGCCCAGGTCATCAAGGCCTTGCTCTCGGGCGATGGCGAAGCATTCTACGCAGCGGAAACGGCGAGCCGGAAGGCCGCCAATGCCCCGCCCTTCGGTCGCTTCGCAGCGATCATCATCAGCGACGAGGACGCGCATCTGGCGCAGGAGACAGCCAAGCGGATCGGCGCGGCAGCACCGAAGGAAGACGGGTTCGAGGTCTATGGCCCTGCGCCCGCGCCTTTATCCGTCCTGCGAGGCCGCCACCGCCATCGCCTGCTCATCCATGCCCGGCGGGGCACGGAATTGCAGGCGATCGTCCGAAAATGGCTGAACGGGATCGACTGGAAGACGTCCACGCGGGTCAGCGTAGACGTCGATCCCTACAGTTTCGTCTAGGGCCCCTCGGCTGAACTGGACGGCCAGTGTCGAGTGCGGGCGGCGCATGCTGGTATTCGCGACACCGAAACCCCCGATCATCATGTGAAAAAGGGTGCCAGCCGTCCACGGGGTTGTGGGAGGGGAGACTGAACGGCTGGCACCTTTGTGGAGCGGCCCGAGCGGCTCCTCAAGTTGTTGCGGGTTTCCAATTCGTGCGCGGCTTGGCCTTGCTGCCGAAGCTGTACGTGGCATTTGCCTTGCCATTCACAGCCTTGACGGCAGGAGCCTTTTTAACCTCGGCCTTGGCCTGCGGCTTGACCTCTTTCGCGGCATGCTTTGCGGTCTGCGCGGCGGGCTTGGGCTCATGCTCGTGCTCAAGCAGGAACTTGGCGCGACGCATTCGCTTGCTGCGCGTGAGGAACGGGTTTTCCGGGCTCGGCGCCTGGTCAACCATCTTCTCCAGCTCCGGCCAACTCGAATGGGCGATCCTTGCAGCACGAACAGGCGTCTTCGATTTCACGACGATCGGCTCAGGCACCGCAATGGCGGCTTCGGCCGCGACGGCAGGCTGGACTGTCGCCGGCGCGCGGTCCCTGGTTCGATCGGCGCGCGCGGCACCGGGCCGTTTCTTACTCCGGCTCAGGGCCAGAGCACCAAGGCCCCCGGCGAATAGCAAGACTCCGCCGCCCAATGCCCACCAGGCCGCATCCACGACTTCAGGATTGGCTGGCGCCGTTGGCTGCGCGGCGGGCTTGGTCTGCGCGAAATCGGCGGCCGGCTGGGTATCCGGCGTCACGACCGGGGTGGCAATTGGGCGTGCCGGCACTTCTGCCGGCGCTGACGGCGCGGCAGCGGGCTTCGTTGCCGCCGGTTGGATCGTCGTCACGGTGCGGGCACGGGTGGCGTCGCGTGCAGGCGCTGCCGGCTCAGCCTGGCTGGGCGGAACCGCCTGGACAACCTCGGACTGCGGCGCGATCTGCACCGGCGCAGATTGAGCCGGTTCGGCTGGCGCAACAGCTTCCGGAGCAGGTGCAGGCTCGACGACCGGCGGAGCGCTTTCAGGCTGTGTAATTGCGGGATCGGCAGAGACGTCCGGCGCAGGCTGAGCGCCTGCGGGTGAAGTTGCAAAAGCCAGAACCGCAGCAATCGCGGCAATGGCGGGGCGGTTGGTGTGAAGCTGTTTTTTCATAGCCCCCCTTAAACCGGCGAGAGACGAGGAGCGTTCCCGCATGCCTTCGGAGTCGCACGTTGATCTGTGATGCAAACACGATGGGACGTTTGACGAATTTGTCGCTTTCTATGCGTGATTGTGGACTTTCGAACACTATCTGAGCACGATTCGTCGACTATTTTCCGTTAGGGAATCTGTACTTCATTTCTTCTTGAGACCGAGCGCTCCGGCCCCTCTAGATATCGGTGCGCCGCCAGGACGGCGGAATGATCCGGCCACGCCGGATCGCCAGCGAGAGCATGAAGAGGCCGGCCAAAGTCGCGACGACCATCGCAACCACCGACGCCTCGAGGCCGAAGGCGCCGCCAGTCAGCCAGTCCGGGCCGGAGCGCGTGGTCATGAGCAACCCCTCCGGCGCCTTGCCACCGGAAACCGGCGCGCTGAACACCCAGCCTTGCGTGAAATTCCATGCGGCATGGAGGCCGATGGGTAGCCAGAGACGGCGCGTGTAGAGATAGCAGGCGCCGAGTAGGATGCCCGCCTCCATCGCGATTGCGAAGCCCGCGAACACAGTTGCGCCGGGATTGAAGAGATGACCGAAGCCGAAAATGGCGGACGTGATGGCGAGCGCCCACCATGTGCCGAGCCATGCCTCAACCTGGCGCATGATGAGGCCACGGAACGCGACTTCCTCGCTCACACCGCTGAAAACGGCGAGGCCGAGCATGGACCAGAACTGGCCAGTGCCGTGGTTCACGCCGTCGATCGACAGGCCGCCGAGCAGGGCGACGATGAGGGCCATGGCGCTGAACAGGAGGATGCCGAAGATAATCCCCGCCGGCAATTCCACGGCGAGGCCGGCACGGGGCATCTCCCTGTCCGGCTCGCGTTCGATCCAACGCTTGAACGCCTTGTAAGCGAGGACGCAGGCGAGCGCGACGATCAGGGCGCCAAGGGTAGAGAGCGGCGTGTTTTTCGAGGCGTGCGCGAGCTTGAAAAGCCGGCTGGCGGAGAAGGCCGCAAGCACCACCATCACGAGGCCGATCAGCATGAGCGAAATCGGGAAGGCGACGATCCGCCTGAGCAATCCGGGTCTAGCCGGCCCCTCCATTTCGCTCGCCACGATGCACACCTCCCCCAGACAGGCGCTCCTTTTCGAGCAGGCGTTCCTTGCGATCAAGCCCATAGGCATAGCCGCCAAGACTGCCGTCCGTACGCAGCACGCGGTGGCACGGAATGAGGATGGCCAGACTGTTGTCGCCACAGGCCGTGCCCGCCGCGCGCACTGCTGCCGGGCGGCCGACCGCTGCTGCGACCTGGCTGTAAGTGCGCGTCTCGCCGGCTGGAATAGCGCGCAACGCTGCCCACACCGCTTGCTGGAACGCGGTACCCGCGACGTCGACAGGAAGATTGGCCGCGCGGGATGGATCGTCGACCAACGCGACAACCTCGGATACCAGCGCTTCGAACGCGGCATCGCCCTGGACAATGTTAGCTTGCGGGAAGCGGGCACGCAGATCCGCCTCGTCCTCATCGAAGCTGATCCGGCAGAGGCCCTTGCCGGTCGCCGCGACGAGCAGCGAACCGAGCGAGCTGTCGACCACCGCATAACGGATCGTCTTGCCTGCCCCGCCCTTGCGCCAGTCCGACGGACTCATGCCCAATCGCCCTGCCGCGTCTGCATAGGCACGACTCGGCGCCTCATAGCCTGCATCGTAAATCGCATCGGTGATCCGTCCTTGCTGGCGAAGTGCGTCCTCGAGCCGCCCGGCGCGCAGGGCGCGGGCATAGGCTGCCGGGGACACGCCCAAGGCACGAGTGAAGAGGCGCTGGAAATGATGTGGTGTATAGCCGACGGCCTGGGCGAGTTGCTCGAGCGTCGGGACGGCCTCGCTCGTCTCGATGAGGGCGACAGCACGCGCGACTGCCTCCTTATCGCGGCCGATGTCGTCCGGCTTGCAGCGCATGCAGGCCCGATAGCCCTGCGCGCGGGCTTCCGCGCCAGTGGCGAGTATATCGAAATTCTCGCGCCGGGGCCGCCGGGCCGGACAGCTCGGCTTGCAATAGATACCGGTCGTCCTGACCGCGATGACGAAGCGGCCGTCCATGGCCTTGTCGCGCGCCTCGAAGGCCGCAAGCGCCGTCGCTTCGTCGATTTGGGTCAGTGTGTCGGTCAGCATCTCAGTTCCGATCGATCCGCGCGGCAAAGCAGCCGTGCGCGGCGTTATGGGCGTGGATGTAAGCAACATCGTCGCGTTCGAACAGGGCGCGAATGGCGCCATCGGCTTCGCCAGGCGCCGCAAGCTTTGCATCGCGCAGCATCCCCGCCGCATCGAAGGCGCGCAGGCTGAGCGGACGGCCCGCAAGGACCGGCGGCGTCTCGTCGACATAGTCGGGCGCGTCTTCCGCTCCGGCCCGCACATAGATGGCGTAAGCGGTGCGATAGGGTGTGGCGACGTCGTGAGTCACATGGTTGAGCAGGATGAGCTCATCGCCCTCGTCCGCATCGACAAGGCTGACCCGGCACGGGTAGCCGCGACTGGAGGTGGCGCGCATGCGGACGGCATTGCGCGCGGCGAGAGTTTCGTCGTCGAGCGCGAAGAGCGGCGCGAAATCGGCCTTCGGCAATCCTGAAATGCGGTACGTCATGAACGGTCGGTCCTGGATATGGTCTGATGAGCCCCTGCTAGACCCGACTCGCGCGCACCGCTTCCCGCTCCTTGCGATCAAACCGGCGCGGCTCTTCCCCGGGCGCGGCTGAGGCTCTATGAGGGCGCGCATGAGCCCATTTCGTCGCGTCGCCCTCCGTTTCCTCGCCCTGATCGCAATCGTCGCCATGCCGATGATGGCACGGGCGGACACGCAAGACATCACGGCTGCCTCGCGCAGCGTGGTACGCGTCGCATTGGTGGCGACCGACGGCGACAGCGCCTATTTCGTCGGCCATGGCAGCGGCGTGGTGGTCGCACCGGGCAAGGTGCTGACCAACGCCCATGTCGTCGAGGTGACCCGCAGCGAACCGAATATCGTTATCGGCATCATCCCGCCGGAGGGCAAGAAGAGCTATGGCGGGCGCGTCATCGCCTATTCGCCAGGCAACGACCTTGCGCTCATTGCCTATGATGCCAGCGGCAACCTGCCCGTCGCGACCTTCTATTCCGGCATCCCGCAGGACAGCCAGCAGGTTACCGCCATCGGCTATCCCGGATCGGTCGATCGGGCGCAGGGCATGAACCTGCAGGACATCATCCATCCGATGAGCCCGATCCGCACCAACGGTACGGTCTCGGGCGGCCGCCAGTCCAAACAGTTCGACACGATCCTGCACACCGCCCAGCTTGCCTCGGGCAATAGCGGCGGGCCGCTGGTGGACGAGTGCGGCCGGGTGCTTGGCATCAACAGCTTCAGCACCATCTCGGACGGCAATGACGATGCCGGCTATTATTTTGCCGTCTCCGACCGCGAGATCGCCAACTTTCTGCGCCAGGCCGGCGTGCAGCCGCAGCGCTCGGTGGAGCCTTGCCGTTCGCTCGCGGAGATCGATGCAGCCCAGCGCGCCGCCGAGGAGCAGCTGAGAAGCCAGGCGGCCGCCCGCGCAAGCCAGGAAGACATCCAGGCGCGTGAAAAGGCGCTGAGCGCACGCGAGGAAGCGCAGCAGACCGTGATTGCGCGGCGTGAGAACATGATGGCATTCGCCGCGCTGCTACTTGCCGCAGCAGCCGTCACGGGCACGTTCACCTTCATGAGCGCCCAGCGCAAGGGCGAGAGGACCAAGCTGCTCGGCGCGGCAACGGGCGTGCTGGCACTGTCTGCCGTCCTCGTCTTCCTGCTGCGGCCCGGCTTCGACAGCATCAGCAGCGAGCCGGAGCCGGAGAATGCCGGCAACGCCTCGAATGTGACGGAAGGCAATGCCGCCGCCAGCGAGGGTGCGACGCTGGTCGGCGATAATGTCTGCCGCATCGACATGAGCCTTTCGCGCGTCACCGTTTCCGACACGGGAGACGTGCCCTTCCACTGGGATGGCCAGGGCTGCATCAACGGTCAGACCCAGCTTGTGCAGGACGGCGACGGATGGCGGCGCGTGGTCGTCCCGGCATCCGAGGCGTCGATCTCGCTGCGGCGCTTCGACCCGGCGTCTGGTCTCTATCGCTCCGACAAGTATCTCGTCGGCACCGATGTTGCCGAACAGGCGCGGATGATCCGCGGATCGGTCAAATGGTCGGGCTGCACCGCCGACCCGCAGCGGCTTGCGCAACTCTCTCAGTTGCAAGGCCAGATCGCGGCGCTGCTGCCGCCCCAGCCGAATGAGCGGCTGGTCTACCATTGCGGGCCCGGCAAGGCGCCGATGGGGCCCGCCGTGAAGGACGAGCAATGAAATCTAGGCGGCACGGCGCACGCCTGCCCGCAAGGCGCCGAATTCCCGATTGAGCTGCTCGGCCTGCCGGGCAATCGTGTCGGCCGTATCGAGCAGGCAACCTGCAGCGTCGACCAGCTCGCCTGAGCCTGAATGAGCCTCGCGCGCGGCCGCGGTGATATCGTCCATGTCGCTGCGAGTATCCGTCATCGAGGCGACCATACGTTGACTCGCCTGCTCCTGAGCACCGGCAAGTCCTTCGAAGGCGTCGGCCTGGACGCCCACGCCGCTCGCCAGTTCCTCAACCAGGACAACGCTGCGCAGCACCTCGTCCGCAGTGCGGTTGATCTCATGGAGCTGCTCGCCGATCCGTGCGGCCGCCTCCCCCGAATCGAGCGCGAGCGCCTTCACTTCGCGCGCAACCACGGCAAAGCCCTGTCCGGCCTGCCCGGCGCGATGCGCTTCGATGTTGGCATTGACCGCGAGCAGATTGGTCTGGCGGGCAATGCCGCTTATGAGATCGAGTGCGCTGCCGATGCCGCGCACCAGCTCATTCAGATGGCGCGCGCGATCACCGTTGCGCATCGACTGTGCAATCACTTCGCGACTGTGCGCGCGGGTCGTGGCGGCACTGCCGCGCAGATCGGCGACCATACCGAGCAAGCTGACGCTGTCCCGCTGGGCTGCGCCGACCTTGTGTCCGACTGCCGCAACACTCTGTGCGACCTGATCCGCACGGTCGCGCGACTGGGTCGACGAGGCGGCGAGCGTGGTCGCCATTTCGCGCATTGTGGTGGCTGCGCTGGCAAGACCGTCTACAAGGCTGGAAAAAACGCGGTCGAACTGCGCGAAGATCGTATCGAGCTGTTCAGCCCGCTCACGGATCGCTGTCGCCTTGTCCTGCTCGTGGCGACGAAGTGCAGCCTCCGCAGCCTGCTTGCCCGCGCTGACCCGGCGGGCTTCGGCCTCGAGCTGGGCGGCATGATTGAGGGCCTGGGCGATGGCGCCGATCTCGTCGCGCCGATCGCATCCCGGCGCGACAGAAGCAGCATTGCCGGCATTGGCGGCCTTGA
>DASWYL010000035.1:0-38567 GCA_036404995.1 Sphingobium sp.
AGCATGTAGGCGGCGCCGAGGATGATGCCGGTGGTGCAGACGAAGGTCACCCAGCTCGACACCTGGTAGATGCCGGCAAGGCTCAGGAACTCGCCAACGAAGCCGCTGGTCCCCGGCAGGCCCACCGAGGCCATGGTGAAAAGCATGAAGAACAGCGCATAGTACGGCATGTTGATCGACAGGCCGCCGTAGCGATCGATCTCGCGCGTGTGCAGCCGGTCGTAAATCACGCCGACGCAGAGAAACAGCGCGCCCGAAACGAGACCATGGCTCAGCATGACGATCATCGCGCCTTCGAGACCTTGCGGGTTGAACGCGAACAGGCCGACCGTGACGATCGCCATGTGCGCGACCGAGGAATAGGCGATCAGTTTCTTCATGTCGTGCTGCACCAGCGCGACGAGCGAGGTGTAGACCACCGCCACCATCGATAGCGCGAATACCAGCCAGGCGAAATGCGCCGAGGCTTCGGGGAACATGGGCAGCGAGAAGCGGATGAAGCCGTATCCGCCCATCTTCAGCAGCACGCCAGCCAGGATGACCGAACCGGCCGTCGGCGCCTGGACGTGCGCATCGGGCAGCCAGGTGTGCACCGGCCACATCGGCATCTTGACCGCAAAGCTGGCGAAGAAGGCCAGCCACAGCCAATATTGCGCGCGAACGGGGAAGTCGTAGGCCATCAGCACCGGGATGCTGGTCGAGCCGGCTTCCTGCACCATCCACAGCATGGCGATGAGCATCAGCACCGAGCCGAGCAGCGTGTAGAGGACGAATTTGTAGCTCGCGTAGATGCGGTCGACGCCGCCCCAGATGCCGATGATCAGGTACATCGGGATGAGACCGGCCTCGAAGAAGATGTAGAAGAGGAAGATGTCCTGCGCCGTGAATACGCCGATCATCAGCGTTTCCATGAACAGGAAGGCCGCCATATATTCGCCGACGCGCTTTTCGATCGCTTCCCAGCTGGCAAGGATGCAGATCGGCATCAGGAACACGGTGAGCGCGATCAGCATCAGCGCAATGCCGTCAATGCCCATGGCCCAGGCGAAGCGGCCGAAGATCGGCGCATATTCGGTGAACTGCCACTCCGGCGCGCCGGGAGCCTGGTCGAACGCCGTCCAGATCGCGATGCCGAGCACCAGATCGATGAGCGTCGCGCCGAGCGCGATCCAGCGTGCCTGTTGCGCCGAGACGAACAGGCAGGCGACGGCGCCGAGCATCGGCACGGCGAGCATGAGCGTAAGGATGGGGAAGCCTAGCTGGTTCATTTCGGCATGATCGCCCAGGTTGCAGCCGCTGCGAGACCGATCAGCATCACCAGCGCGTAGGAATAGAGATAGCCCGACTGGAGCCGGCGCGTGATCTTGCCGCCCTGGACCACGACCCAGGACAGGCCGTTGGGACCGAAGCGGTCGATGGTGCCCTGGTCGCCGCCCTTCCAGAACAGGCGGCCGAGCCAGAAGGCTGGGCGAACGAAGAGGATGTCGTAGAGCTCATCGATATACCATTTGTGGAGCAGGAAATCGTAGAGCAGGTAGAACTGCCCGACGAACCGCCGCGGCCAATTCGGGTGGCGGATATAGGCCATCCACGCCAGGAACAGGCCGAGCAGCATCACACCGCCGGGCGCGAGCTTCACGAACGTCGGAACCTCGTGACTGGCATGCATGAGATGCTCGTTGAAGAAGAGCGTGCTGGCTTCCCAGAAGTGCGCGCCACCCTCGGGGCTCACGAACTGATGGAAGAAGGCGAATCCCCCGAGCACCGCGCCGATGCTGAGGATCACCAGCGGCAAGCGCATGGTCCATGGGCTCTCATGGGGATGATAGCCCGCCGTCCCGTCATCATGCGCATGGTCGTGATGATCGTCATGGGCGTGATGCGCGTCATGACCGTGATCGTCATGGCCGTGCGCGTCGTGGACCGCGTGCTGGATGTGCTCGCTCCCGGCCCAGCGCGGCTTCGTCCAGAAGGTCAGGAACATGAGGCGCCAGGAGTAGAAGCTGGTCAGCAGTGCGGCGAGCACGCCGACATAGAAGGCGCCCGTGCCATGGCCGCCGGCGGCATAGGCGCTCTCGAGGATCGCGTCCTTCGAGAAGAAGCCAGCAAAGCCGATCTCCGTGAACGGAATACCGACGCCGGTGATGGCGAGGGTACCGGCCAGCATGGTCCAGAAGGTCCAGGGGATCTGCTTCCGCAGGCCGCCATAGTAACGCATGTCCTGCTCGTGGTGCATGGCATGGATGACGGAACCGGCGCCGAGGAACAGCAGCGCCTTGAAGAAAGCATGCGTCAGCAGGTGGAACATCGCCGCGCCATAGGCACCGACGCCCGCCGCGAAGAACATGTAGCCGAGCTGCGAGCAGGTCGAATAGGCGATCACGCGCTTGATGTCGTTCTGCACCGTGCCGATCGTCGCGGCGAAGATGCAGGTTGCGGCGCCGACGATGGTCACCACCGACATGGCGACATGGCTCGTCTCGAACAGAGGCGATAGGCGGCAGACCATGAACACGCCGGCCGTGACCATGGTCGCGGCGTGGATGAGCGCGGAGACCGGCGTCGGGCCTTCCATCGCGTCCGGAAGCCAGGTGTGCAGGCCGAGCTGCGCCGACTTGCCCATGGCGCCAAGGAACAGCAGCAGGCAGAGGATGGTCATCGTGTCCCAGCGATAGCCCAGGAAGCCGATGGTCGATCCTGCCATGGCCGGCGCGGCGTTCAGGATGTCCGGGATGCTGATCGTGTCGAAGACCAGATAGACGCCGAAAATGCCCATCATGAAGCCGAGGTCGCCGACACGATTGACGACGAACGCCTTGATCGCCGCGGCGCAGGCCGAGGGTTTCTTGAACCAGAAGCCAATGAGCAGATAGGAGGCCAGGCCCACGCCTTCCCAACCGAAGAACATCTGCAGCAGGTTGTTCGCGGTCACGAGCATCAGCATCGCGAAGGTGAACAGCGAGAGATAGGCGAAGAAGCGGGGCTGGTCCGGATCCTCGTCCATGTAACCCCAGCTGTAGAGGTGCACGAGCGCGGAGACGCTGGTGATGACCACCAGCATGGTCGCGGTCAGCGCGTCAACCCGCAGCGCCCAGTCGATGCTGAGCGATCCGGAGGTGATCCAGTGCAGGACCTGCACGATCTCGACCTCGCCATGGCCGCCGAGGAACTTGATGAAGATTGGCCAGCTCAGTGCGGCGGACAGGAACAGCAGGCCGGTCGTGAGGACCTTGGCCGGCACATTGCCCAGCGCGCGATTGCCCAGGCCGGCGACGATCGCAGCGAGCAGCGGACCGAAAACGATGATCGAGATGGAATGCATAACGGCGCGCTCAGCCCTTCATCCGGTTGACGTCGTCGACGGCGATGGTGCCGCGCGCGCGGAAATAGATGACGAGGATGGCGAGGCCGATGGCCGCCTCACCCGCCGCCACGGTCAGCACGAACATCGAGAAGACCTGCCCCACCAGGTCGCCCAGGAACGAGCTGAAGGCGACGAGGTTGATGTTCACGCTGAGCAGGATCAGCTCGATTGCCATCAGGATGATGATGACATTCTTGCGGTTGATGAAGATGCCGAGCACGCCAAGCACGAACAGGATCGCGCTGACGACGAGATAATGCGCCAAGCCGATCACAGCTCCACCCCCTGCCCCGAGGGCTGATTGATATTGCGGGTCGCGTCCTGCGGCCGGCGACGGTTCTGCTTGCTGATGTCCTGGCTGCGAACGCCGCCGCGCGCGCGGTGCGTCAGCACGATGGCGCCGATCATCGCGACGAGGAGGATCAGGCCCGCCATTTCGAACAGGAAGATATAGCGCGTGTAGAGCAGCTGGCCGATCGCCTCGATATTCGGGACATGCTCGGGCGTGGGCGCGGCGCGCGTTGAGAGGTTCAGCGCGCCGGCATTCCACGCCCCGACGCCGAGCACCAGCTCGACGAGCAGGATGAGCGCGATCGTCCCGCCGAGCGGGAAATAGCTGACGAATCCGGCGCGCAGCTCGGCAAAATCGATGTCGAGCATCATGACCACGAACAGGAACAGCACCGCGACCGCGCCAACATAGACAATGATCAGCAGCATCGCGATGAACTCGGCCGAGAGCAGCACCATGAGACCCGCCGCATTGAAGAAGGCGAGGATGAGCCAGAGCACGCTGTGCACCGGATTGCGCGCGAGGATCACCATCGAGGCGGAAGCCACGACGATCGCCGCAAACAGGTAAAAGGCGAAAACTTGAATCACAGGATGGTCATCCCCCTCAGGATCAGCCGCGCTTAACGATAGGGCGCATCGGCGGCAAGGTTCGCCGCGATGGCCCGCTCCCACTTGTCGCCATTGGCGAGAAGCTTCGCCTTGTCGTAGATGAGTTCCTCGCGCGTTTCCGTCGCGAACTCGAAATTCGGTCCCTCGACAACCGCATCCACCGGGCAGGCTTCCTGGCAGAAGCCGCAATAGATGCACTTGGTCATGTCGATGTCGTAGCGGGTCGTGCGACGGCTACCGTCATCGCGCGGCTGCGCCTCGATGGTGATCGCCTGCGCCGGGCAGATGGCCTCGCACAGCTTGCACGCGATGCAGCGCTCTTCGCCGTTTGGATAACGGCGCAGCGCATGCTCGCCCCGGAAGCGCGGCGAGATCGGGTTCTTCTCATAGGGATAGTTGATCGTCGCCTTGGGCTTGAAGAAATATTTCAAGGTCAGCCAGTGCGCCTTCACGAACTCCCAGAGCGTGAACGATTTGACCCAATAGGCAATCACGAGACGCCTCCATAGCGGGTCAGCATCAGGAACCCGGAAACGAGGAACACGAAGAACAGCGAGAGCGGCAGGAAGATCTTCCAGCCCAGGCGCATCAGCTGGTCGTAGCGATAGCGGGGGACGGTCGCCTTCACCCAGCTGAACACGAAGAAGAAGAACAGGATCTTGGCGAACAGCCAGATTATGCCCGGGATATAATAGAGCGGCGCCCAGTCGATCGGCGGCAGCCAGCCACCCCAAAACAGCACGGCATTAAGCGTGCACATCAGGATGACATTGGCATATTCGCCGAGCCAGTAGAGTGCGAAGGCCATGGACGAATATTCGGTCTGGTAGCCCGCAACGAGCTCGGATTCCGCTTCGGTCAGGTCGAAGGGCGCGCGCGCCGTTTCGGCCATGGCCGAGATCAGGAACACGATCGCCATCGGGAAGAGCAGCGGGTTGAAGCCGTGGCCGTTCAGGAGCCCGTAATAGCCCTTCTGGCTCTCGACGATGGTCGTGAGATTGAAGCTGCCCGCCCAGAGTACCACGCAAATGAGCACGAAACCGATCGAGACTTCATAGCTGATCATCTGCGCGCTGGCGCGAATGGCGGAATAGAAGGGATATTTCGAGTTGGATGCCCAGCCCGCGAGGATGACGCCATAAACGCCGAGCGAGCTGATCGCGAGGATGTAGAGCAGGCCAACATTGATATTGGCGAGCACCACGCCCGCCTGGAACGGGATCACCGCCCAGGCCATCAGCGCCACCGTGAAGGTGATGATCGGCGCGATCAGGAACAGCACCTTGTTCGAGGCGCTGGGGATGATCGTTTCCTGCAGGAAGACCTTGAGGCCGTCAGCGAAGCTCTGCAGAACACCGAAAGGCCCGACGACATTGGGGCCGCGGCGCAGCGCCATGGCCGCCCAGATCTTGCGGTCGGCATAGATGATCAGCGCGACCGCCAGCATCAGCGGCAGGGCAATCACGAGAATGTCGATGAGCGTGGCGACGAACCAGGCCCATTCATAGGGCATGATGCCGGTGAACCAGCTGGTCATTCCGCCGCCTCCATGAACGTCTCGCCATGGACAAGTTCGGCGGAGCAGCGCTGCATGGTCGGGCTGGCGCGGCAGATCGCGTTGGTCAGGTAGAAGTCCTTGATCGGATAGGCGAATTCGCCGCTCGGCTTCGCGGAAAGCTTGGGCACGGACCAGCCATAATCGGCGACCGCTTCCTCGCCCAGCGCGGGGACCGCCGCGACCATCGCCGCGCGGAGCTGCTCAAAGCTGTCGAACGGCAGCGTCTTGCCGAGCACATCGGAGAGCGCTCGCAGGATCGACCAATCCTCGCGCGCATCGCCGGGCGCGAACACCGCCTTCTCGCTGCGCTGGACGCGGCCTTCGGTGTTCACATAGGTGCCCGCCTTCTCGGTATAGGCCGCGCCGGGCAGGACGATATCGGCCGCCTGCGCGCCCTTGTCGCCATGATGGCCGACATAGACCTTGAAGCTCTTGGCGAACTTGGCCGGGTCGACATCGTCCGCACCCATGAGGAAGACGAGCTTGGGTTCGGCGGCGGCAATGGCATTGATGCCGCCCTGCGTCGCGAAGCCGAGCATGAGCGCGCCCATGCGGGCAGCCGCGAGATGCACGACGTTGAAGCCGTTCCAGCCATCCTTGATCAGGCCAAGCGTGTCGACGAGCGCCAAGGCCGCGCCATGCGCACCCTCGACTGCAATGCCACCGCCGCCGATAATGAGTGCAGGACGCTGAGCGCCCTTGAAGGTTTCGAGCACCTCCTTGGGCAGCTTGGTCAGGATGCTGGCGTCATTGCCGAGCCAGGTCGTCTTGTAGCTGAGATCGACCTGCGGCCCGATCGCAAAGACCTTGGCACCCTTCTTGCGCACGGCCTTCTGGACGCGCGTGTTGATGAGCGGCGCTTCCCAGCGCAGGTTCGTGCCGACCAGCAGGATGACGTCGGCGGTTTCGAGATTGGCGATGCCGGTGTTGAAATTGACGGCCGAAAGGCTGGACGTGTCGTAGCTGAGGCCACCCTGACGGCCTTCGAGCAGCGCGCCACCCAATGCATGGACCAGTTCGCGGGTCGCGAACATCGTCTCGCAGTCGAGCTGGTCGCCGGCGATGGCTGCCACCGAGCTGCCCGCGCTCTTCGCAGCGCTGGCAATGGCGGCGAACGCTTCATCCCAGCCTGCGGGCACGAGCTTGCCGCCCTTGCGGACATAAGGCTTGTCGAGGCGCTGGCGCACGAGGCCGTCGACGGCATGGCGCGTCTTGTCGCTCGCCCATTCCTCGTTGACGTCGTCATTGATCCGGGGAACGACGCGCAACACCTGGCGTCCGCGACTGTCGATGCGGATATTGGTGCCGACGGCATCCATGACGTCGATGCCGAGCGTCTTCTTGAGCTCCCAGGGCCGCGCCTCGAACGCGTATGGCTTGGAGGTCAGCGCGCCGACCGGGCAGAGATCGACGACGTTGCCGGAAAGCTCGCTCTTGGCGGCATGCTCCAGATAGGTCGTGATCTGCATGTTCTCGCCGCGGAAGATCGCGCCGATCTCCGGCACGCCAGCCACTTCCTCGGCGAAGCGCACGCAGCGGGTGCACTGGATACAGCGGGTCATCACCGTCTTGACGATGGGACCCATATATTTCTCGGTGACGGCGCGCTTGTTCTCGTCGTAGCGACTGGCGCCGCGACCATAGGCGACCGACTGGTCCTGCAGGTCGCACTCGCCGCCCTGATCGCAGATCGGGCAATCGAGCGGATGATTGATGAGCAGAAATTCCATCACGCCTTCGCGAGCCTTCTTCACCATCTCGGACGCGGTGAAGATCTCCTGGTTGTCGGCGGCGGGCAGCGCACAGCTCGCCTGGGGCTTGGGCGGCCCCGGCTTAACCTCGACGAGGCACATGCGGCAATTGCCGGCAATCGAAAGGCGCTCATGGTAGCAGAAACGCGGGATTTCCTTGCCCGCGGCCTCGCAGGCCTGGAGCACGGTCGCCCCGGCGGGGACTTCCACTTCGATACCGTCGACTTTGACTATGGGCATGACTAGCGCGGGGCCTCCACAGCCACGGTCCGGCCCGCTTCGATCTCACGATAAAGCGCTTCGGCCAGCATGGCGGACAGGTTGGAACGGTTGACGGTCATCTTGGCATTTGCCGGAAAGCACGGCCCGAGCTTGGGCTGGATCGCCGCAAGCGCAGCGGTCTCGGCCTTGCTGTCGGGCTCGGCCATTACATAGGTGCGCACGCCGGACGGATCGGCGCGGACGACGCAATCGGCAAAGTCGAGCGTGACGAGGTAGCGCGCGACGTTCGGCGAGGTCGGATCCTCGACGAAGGTCTGAAAATCGACGCCCTTCTCGGGAAGCTTGAGTTCGGCCTTCTCGAAGTCGCGATAATAGGCGGCGCGGAAGATCGCGCCACGCAGCAGCGGGACCGGCATGCGCAGGTCCGCATTCCAGAGGCATTCCTCGCTCACGAGCGCATTCATGGCCTTGGACGAGGCCTGCGATTCCGCTTTGGCGCTCATATAGGCCTGAGCGGTCTTCTTGTTCGTGCGGATCGAGCAGTCGGCAAACTGATAGACCATCAGCCGCGCCTTGGTGGCGTCGGCCAGGGACACGTTGTCCGGCACGTCGGCTGGCGCCGGGCGACCCACGCGCGAGCCCGTCGGCGTATATTTGTCGCCCTGCGCAATCGCCGCCTCGCCCGCAAGCGATGCCAGCATCAGCAGTGCCGCAATCGTCCCCCTGCTCATTCGGCCGCCTCCCGCTCTGGCGCCGCTTTACCAGCCTTGTTTTCGGCGATGCGACGCTCGATCTCAGGGCGGAAGTGGCGGATCAGTCCCTGGATCGGCCAGGCCGCCGCGTCGCCGAGCGCGCAGATGGTGTGCCCTTCGACCTGCTTGGTCACCTGCTGGAGCATGTCGATCTCCTGCACTTCGGCATCGCCGGTGCGCAGGCGTTCCATCACGCGCCACATCCAGCCCGTCCCCTCTCGGCAGGGCGTGCACTGGCCGCAGCTCTCATGCTTGTAGAAATAGCTGAGGCGCGAAATGGCGCGGACGATGTCGGTCGACTTGTCCATGACGATGACCGCAGCGGTGCCGAGGCCCGAACCGAGCGCACGCAGGCCGTCAAAGTCCATCGGCGCGTCCATGATCTCCGCCGCCGGCACAAGTGGCACCGAAGAGCCGCCCGGAATGACGGCGAGCAGATTGTCCCACCCGCCGCGGATGCCGCCGCAATGACGCTCGATCAGCTCGCGGAACGGGATCGACATCGATTCCTCGACCACGCAGGGCCGGTTCACATGGCCCGAGATCTGGAAGAGCTTGGTGCCGCGATTGTTCTCGCGTCCGAAGCCGGCGAACCAGGCCGCGCCACGCCGCAGGATCGTCGGCGCGACGGCAATGCTCTCGACATTGTTGACCGTGGTCGGGCAGCCATAGAGGCCGGCACCGGCCGGGAAAGGCGGCTTGAGGCGGGGCTGGCCCTTCTTGCCCTCGAGGCTCTCGATCATCGCCGTTTCTTCGCCGCAAATATAGGCGCCGGCGCCACGATGCACGAAGACGTCGAAGTCATAGCCCGACTTGCAGGCATTCTTGCCGATGAAGCCAGCTTCATAGGCTTCGCGAATTGCGGCCTCCAGGACCTTGGCTTCGTAGATATATTCGCCGCGCACGTAGATATAGGCCGCGCGTGCACGCATCGCGAAACCGGCGACCAGCGCGCCCTCGATCAGCTTGTGCGGATCGTGGCGCAGGATCTCGCGGTCCTTGCACGAGCCCGGCTCGGATTCGTCGGCATTGATGACCAGGAAGCTCGGACGGCCGTCACGGCTTTCCTTGGGCATGAAGCTCCACTTCATGCCGGTCGGGAAGCCCGCGCCGCCACGACCGCGCAGGCCCGACGCTTTCATGATGTCGATGATCGCGTCCTGGCCGAGCGCCAGCAGGTCCTTGGTCTTGTCCCAGTCGCCACGCTTCTGGGCTGCGGGCAGGTTCCACGGCTGGTAGCCGTAGACATTGGTGAAGATGCGATCCTTGTCCTCGAGCGGACCCACGAAGGGCGGCGGAGGCGGCGGCGCGTCAGGCGCTTGCGTGGCCATTACCATTCCCCCCGATAATCGTGATTTTCCTTGACCATCGCGGCCAGGTTCGTGGGTGCGCCGACAGGCTCCACCGTGTGCCGCTCGGGATCCTGCGTGCCGACCTTGGGCTGGCGGCCCGCGGCCAGCTCGTCGAGGATGAAGGTCATCCGCTCGGCGGTCAGATCCTCGTAATTGTCGTCGTTGATCTGGACCATCGGCGCGGACGCGCAATTGCCCATGCATTCGACCTCAGTCAGCGTGAACAGGCCGTCCGCCGTCGTCGCACCCTTCTTCATGCCGCGCTTCTTGCAAGCGTCGAGAATGTCGTCCGAGCCGCGCAGCATGCAGGGCGTCGTGCCGCAGACCTGCACATGGAAGCGGCCGACCGGCGCCATGTTGTACATGGTATAGAAGGTCACGACCTCGTAGACACGCATGAACGGCATATCGAGCAGGCCGGCGACATATTCGATCACCGGAACCGGCAGCCAGCCCTGCGTGTTGGTCTCCGCGCCGACCTGGCGCTGGGCGAGATCGAGCAGGCCCATGACCGCGCTCGCCTGGCGACCCTCGGGATAATGCGAGATCAGTTCCTTGGCGCGCGCCATATTGGCGGCCGTGAAGGCAAACCCGCCCCACTGCGCGCGAACCGTCGCTTCATCAGGAATTTGGGGTGCGTCGGCCATTAACGGATGAACTCCACGCGCGACACCTTGTCGCCCTCGAACGAATAGATGGACATGACCTCGAACTTGTCGCCGTCCGGCGCACGCGAGACCTTCTCGTGCAGGACGACGGTCTCACCGAGGCACCAGCTGCCGATGATGTCGGCGCGGTTCTGCGGGAATTGCGCGAACATGGCCTTGAGGCCGGCACGCGTGCCTTCCTTGCCGTCGCGGATCACCGCGCCGCGATAGCCCGCCTCGCAGGCATCGTCGGTCATGAACTCGACGTAAGCGTCAGCGTCCTGCGCGTTGTAGACCTCGATCATCTTGTGGGTGATCGCGATGCGCTCATCGGCGGAGAGAAGGGTTGCTGCGTAAGTCATCACAGTTCCCCTCGCCCGGTCGCGCAAAGCATATAATATCCATCAATTAGGATCGCCGATAAGAAGGCCAAAAAAGAAATGACGGCTGGCGCGGCGTATCCTGCGAACACTGCGGCGAAGAAGATCAGGATGCCAGGGCCGCCAACCATATACCGGTACCGCTTTGCCCAAACGGGAAGATAGCCATCGCCGAGGTACGAAACATGGCGATACCGGCCGTTCTCAACGTCGCTCACCGGTCGCACTCCCCGAACACGATATCCATCGCGCCGAGGACGGCGGTGGTGTCGGCGAGCATGTGGCCCTTCATCATGAAGTCCATCGCCTGGAGGTGGCTGAACGCGGTCGGGCGGATCTTGCAGCGGTACGGCTTGTTGGTGCCGTCGCTGACCAGATAGACGCCGAATTCACCCTTGGGGCTCTCGGTCGCGACATAGACCTCGCCGGCGGGCACATGGAAGCCCTCGGTATAGAGCTTGAAATGGTGGATGAGCGCTTCCATCGACTGCTTCATCTCGCCGCGCTTGGGCGGGGAGACCTTGCGGTCGTCTGAGCAGATCGGGCCGTCCGGCATCTCGCTCAGGCACTGCTTCATGATCCGCGCGGACTGGCGGACTTCCTCGACGCGCACCATGAACCGGTCGTAGCAGTCGAACTGCGTGCCGACCGGCACGTCGAACTCCATCCGGTCATAGACGTCATAGGGTTGCGCCTTGCGGATATCCCAGGGGATGCCCGAGCCGCGGATCATCGGGCCGGAGAAGCCCCACTTCAGCGCGTCTTCCTTGCTGACCACGGCGATATTGACATTGCGCTGCTTGAAGATGCGGTTGTCGGCAACGAGGCTGATCGCATCCTCGAACAGGCGCGGAAGCCGCGTGTCGAGCCAGTCGGCAATGTCGGTGAGCAGCTTGAGCGGCACATCCTGGTGGACGCCGCCGGGGCGGAACCAGGCGGCATGCATGCGCGCACCCGAGGCCCGCTCGAAGAAGTTGAGGCAATCCTCGCGAATTTCGAACAGCCAGAGGTTCGGCGTCATCGCGCCGACGTCCATGACGTGCGACCCCAGGTTCAGCATGTGATTGCAGATGCGGGTCAGCTCGGCGAAGAACACGCGCAGATATTGCGCGCGCAGCGGAACCTCGAGGTTCAGCAGCTTCTCGATGGCGAGCACATAGCTGTGCTCCATGCCGAGCGGCGAGCAATAATCGAGGCGGTCGAAGTACGGGAGCGCCTGCAGATAGGTCTTGTACTCGATCAGCTTCTCGGTGCCGCGGTGCAGCAGGCCGACATGCGGATCGCAGCGCTCGACGATCTCGCCATCCAGTTCCATGACGAGGCGAAGCACGCCGTGCGCGGCCGGATGCTGCGGGCCGAAGTTGATCGTATAGTTCTGGATCGCGGTGTCACCGATCTCGGGATCGTCCGCGTTCACGACATGCTCGAGCTTCTCGATATAGTCGGACATCAGGCGTCACCCCCCGTTGCCTTGGGCTGCTTCTTGGCGCGCGTCGCTTTCGGCTTCGCGGGCGTCACGGCCTCGGCATCGGCCTTCTTCTTGGCAGGGCTGCGCTTGGCGGCGACCGCATTCGCGGGCTCGCCCGCGCCAGTGTCGCTCTTCTTCGCCGTCGTCTTGGGCGTGTCGGCCTTGGGCGATCCGCTTGCGGCCGGCGAAGGCGGTGGCGGCGGCGCGGGCACAGGCTGCGGCGCACCCGGCGCCTGGCCATGGGCCTTTTCGTCGCCGGGCAGGATATATTCCGCGCCCTCCCACGGGCTCATGAAGTCGAAGCTGCGGAAATCCTGGGCCAGCTTCACCGGCTCATAGACGACACGCTTGGCCTCTTCCGAGTAGCGCAGCTCGACATAGCCGGTGAGCGGGAAGTCCTTGCGCTGCGGATGGCCGCGGAAGCCGTAGTCGGTCAGGATGCGGCGCAGATCTGTATTGCCCTCGAACAGCACGCCGTACATGTCGAACACTTCGCGCTCGAGCCAGCCCGCGACGGGCCAGAGATGCGTCACCGTCGGCACCGGATGATCTTCGTCCGTGCGGACCTTGACGCGCAGGCGATGGTTCCTGGTGACCGATAGCAGGTGATAGACCACTTCGAACCGCTCGGCGCGTTCCGGATAGTCTACCCCGGCGATCTCCATGAGCTGCTGATAGGCGAACTGGTCGCGCAAGGTCTGCATCACCGAGGCGAGTTGCTCGCGCTCGACGCCCAGCGTCAGCTCGAAATTCTTGTCCTTGATCGCCAGCACGGCAGTGCCGAGCGCGGCCTTGAGCTCATCGGCCAGGCCGTCAATCGGATTGATCCGCGGTGCGGAGTGAATAGCCGTGCTCACCGCTCGATCGTCCCCACGCGGCGGATCTTCCGCTGCAGCTGCATGATGCCGTAGAGTAGAGCTTCGGCGGTCGGCGGGCAGCCGGGCACATAGATGTCGACCGGCACGATCCGGTCGCAACCGCGCACGACGCTGTAGCTATAGTGATAATAGCCACCGCCATTGGCGCAGCTGCCCATCGAGATGACGTATTTCGGCTCGCTCATCTGGTCGTAGACCTTGCGCAGCGCTGGAGCCATCTTGTTGCATAGCGTACCCGCGACGATCATCACGTCGCTCTGGCGCGGAGACGCGCGCGGCGCGGCGCCAAAGCGCTCCATGTCGTAGCGCGGCATGTTCACATGGATCATCTCGACCGCGCAGCACGCCAGACCGAAGGTCATCCACCAAAGCGAGCCGGTGCGCGCCCAGGTGAACAGGTCCTCGGTCGAGGTGACGAGAAAGCCCTTGTCGCTGACCTCGGCGGACAGCGCATTGAAGAACTCAGGATTCGGTTGGGTTGCGGGCGCCAGAAGACTCTGGGGCGCGCCAAGCACGCCGGGCCGCTCAAGCTCTACTCCCAATCGAGGGCTCCCTTCTTCCAGGCATAGACGAGGCCGAGCACAAGCTCGAAAATGAAGATCATCATCGTGGTCCAGCCCACCCAGCCAATATCCTTGAGGCTTACCGACCAGGGATAGAGGAAGGCGGCTTCGAGATCGAAGATGATGAAAAGAATGGCGACGAGGTAGAAACGCACGTCGAACTGGCTGCGGGGATCCTCGAAAGCCGGAAAGCCGCACTCATATTCGCTGAGTTTCTCCGGGTCCGGCTTGTGCGCGCCGGTCAGGCGGCCGACAACCATAGGCAGGAAAACGAAGGCGCTCGAGAGGCCCAATGCGACCGCCAGAAACAGCAGGATCGGCAGATATTGCGACAGATCGACCACACGATTCCCCTCGGCCAAATACGGCCCTTTCGCGGGGCTTTAGGACTGCTGCACGTGCGAGGCAAGCCTTCGGTAGCTGAGAATGACTCGCAACAATTTCACTGGCTGGAAGGCGTGCAGAGCGGGTACGCCAACATGCCAAAACGGCAGTCGGCTGATCGCAAAATATAGTAAACGCTATTGCAAATGCCTCGCAACAGCTATACCTGCAAACTCATGTACGTCTGCATCTGCAATGCCATCAAGGAAGACGAACTGCGGGAAGTGGCGCGCCACGGCGTGACCTGTCCCGAGGCTGCCTATGCCATTCTCGGCAAGACGCCGCAGTGCCGCACCTGTCTTGACCATGCCGACGACGTGATGAGCGAAGAGCGCGTCCGGTGCGCCGGCCGCTGCCCGGCCCGCGGCCTTTCGCTGCCCGGCTCGCCCCTCGCCGCCTGATCCGTCCGAGCATCGCCGGCTATCGGCCTGCTTTTGCGAGCCATGATCGATTCCCGCTGCGAGACGTTCGCGCGTGAATTCGGCGGTGCGCAGTGCTAGAAGCCGCGTCCAGACAGCATATGGAGTGAAGCCATGAAGGGCGACGAAAAGGTCATCGAATATCTGAACGCTGCCCTCAAGAATGAGCTGACCGCGATCAACCAGTATTTCCTGCACTACCGGATGCTCAACCACTGGGGCATCAAGCGGCTCGCCAAGTTCGAATATGAAGAATCGATCGACGAGATGAAGCACGCCGACACGCTGGCGGAGCGCATCCTGTTCCTCGACGGCCTTCCCAACTTTCAGCTGTTGGGGCGCCTGCGCATCGGCTCGACGGTGGAGGAAGTGCTGCAGGCAGACCTCGAGACCGAGATGGAGGCGATCCCGCTTCTCCGCGACGCAATCGAGCATTGCGAGAAGGTGCGCGATTACGTCTCGCGCGACCTCTTCCAGAAGATTCTCGACAGCGAGGAAGAGCATGTCGACACGATCGAGACCCAGTTCGAGATGATCGCACGCATGGGTATCCAGAACTACGTCCAGCTCAACAGCGAGGCGGCGGAAGACTAAGCCTGATCAGAGCGCCGGCAGTGCCCTGAGCACCGTGGCACGCGGGGCTTGCCCGTCGCGCGGCTTGCCGCCCTCGCCCCAGACCTCCCACTGCCCGTCGGCGACATATACGAAATCGGGGCCGGCAACGGTCCCGAGTGTCGGTTCGCCCCAGGCGCGATTGGCGCGCTCAAGCACGTCGACATGGTCGACCGCCGTCTCCTCCGTATTCAAATGAATACGCACGATGCGGCGCGGGCTGGTCCCGTTCTGGATTGCCAGGAGACCGGTCTCGGAGCGGACCAGCCCGTCGATGCCGTCGAGCATGAGCGATTCCCTCCCCGCCAGCCAAGTCAACGCACCGCTTGCCAGATCGATGCGCGCGAGGCCCTGGCCATAGCCGGCGACGAGCAGCGCCTTGCCGTCGCGGGTCGGCGCCATGCCCTGCGGGCTGCGGATCGGGCCGCCCGGCGGGACCAGCGCAGACAGGATCGTGCAGCCGGGTGCACAGCGATAGACGCCGCCCTTGAGGCCATCGCTCACATAGATCGTGCCGTCTGCGCCGATCGCCACGTCGCCGGGACTGCCTTCTGCACCTGCCGGCATCGTCTTGAGGTCGACCGGCTGAAGCGTGTCCGCATCCACTTCGAGGACGCCGGGCGTGATCGCGGACTTGTCGGCGACCGGCTCTGCCACGCCGACGGCGATCCACAAGCGCCGCCTTTTATCGTCCAGTGCCATGCCGAACAGGCCGCCAATACCGTCCGGAAGCGCAGCCTTGCGCCAGTTTGCGCCTTCCTGGACCAGTAGGTGACCGTCAACGACCGTGGAAACGAGCAGCTTTTGCCGTTTTGGGTCGAAAACGATGCCTTCAACGAGCCTTTGATCGGCCGGAATCCCGCCGAAAACATGGCTTGTTTCGAGCGGCGTGCTGTTGAGGCCAAGAGCCCCCAGCAACTGCCCCCGCCGATCCGTCCTGATCAGCGGCGCAATCCGTTCCTGACTCGCCTTTGAAAGCCCGCCGCCCATAGCCGCAAGCTCCATTGCTGCCGCCTCCACGCCTGCCGCATCGCCAGCAGTCAGCGCTGCGCCAAGCCTTGTACGAACAGCGATCGAGCTGGTCTCGAAACGCGGCGCTTCCTCAGCCCGAATGGCCGGTACTGCGAGAAGGGCCAGCGCAAGGAAGCCGGCCCGTCGCAGCATTACCGCAATGCGCCAGCGAGCAGTTTGTGGAGCTTGGAATGCAGCACGTCGTTGGCGGCGAGAATTTCGCGCCGCTCGATGGGCTCGGCGCCGCCGCGGAAGTCGGTGACGAAGCCGCCCGCCTCACGCACCAGCAAGATGCCGGCCGAAACGTCCCAGGGCTGGAGACTGCTCTCCCAGAAGCCGTCATAGCGGCCGGCGGCAACCCAGGCGAGATCAAGCGCAGCCGAGCCGAAGCGACGGATTCCCGCTATCGACGGTGCGATCGCACCGAAGATTCGCGACCACTGCGCGAAGTCGCCATGGCCGAGATAGGGAATACCCGTCGCGACAAGCGCTTCAGACAGGTCGCGGCGCGCCGAGACGCGCAGCCGCTGGTCATGGCGCCAGGCACCGCGCGACTTCTCGGCCCAGTAGCTCTCATCGGTCATGGGCTGATAGATGAGGCCAGTGGTGATCTCGCCCCAGCCCTTGCCGTCGATGCGCGGCTCCTGCACGGCGATCGAGATCGCGAAATGCGGAACGCCGTGCAGGAAGTTGCTTGTGCCATCGAGCGGGTCGATGACCCAGCGCGGCTTGTTGGGATCGCCTGCGACTTCGCCACCCTCTTCAAGCAGGAAACCCCAGTCCGGGCGCGCCTTCTGCAGTTCGGCGACGAGCGTCTCCTCGGCCTTCTTATCGGCCATGGACACGAAATCGGCAGGCCCCTTGCGGCTCACCTGGAGATGCGACACTTCGCCGAAATCGCGGCGAAGCTGAGGAGCAACCTTGCGTGCGGCGCGCTCGATGACGGTCAGGAGACCGGAATGGGATACCATCGATCAGCGCCCCAACGGCTTGTCGCCGGGCTTGGCGGGCGTGGTCGGCGTAGGTGCAGGCGTCGCCGGTGCGGCGGCGGCATCCGGCTTCGGACGATAGCCGCAGATGCCCGCCATCACGCCCAGAACCTGCTCAGGGTCGCGCTTGTTGATCTTGCCGGGGTTCCCGGCAATGACTTTGCCGATGCCGTCGCTAATCTTGGAGAAGCTGTTCTGGTAGAGGCACTCGAACAGCGCGTCCTTGACCGGGGCTTCGACCTTGTCACTGTTCATGCCGGCCACGAGCACACGCATCTGGAACGCCGCTTCCTCGATCTGCTCTTTCGTCGGCTGGAGCGACGGTGGCAGATTTGTGGCTGGCGTGGGCGCGCGCGCCGCAGGCGCTGCCGGCTTGGGCTTGGCTTGCGCCAGCGCGACTCCAGACATTCCGGCAAGAGCCAAGGCGGCAGCGGCGATGACGGGGCGTCGCAAGATCATCAGTCGGCTCGCTTCACATATTCGCGCTCGTAAACGTCAACAACGATGCGCGTACCGGTGACGATGTGCGGCGGGACCATGACGCGCACACCATTGTCCAGGATCGCCGGCTTGTAGCTCGCCGAGGCGGTCTGGCCCTTCACGACGGCATCGGCCTCGACCACGGTCGCCTCGACCGTCTCGGGCAGCGCTACGCTGATCGGGCGTTCGTCATACATTTCAAGCTGCACCATCATGCCGTCCTGCAGGAACGCGGCGGCATCGCCGACGAGGTCGGTCGGCAGGTTGATCTGGTCGTAGGTCTCGGTATCCATGAAGACGAGCATGTCGCCCTCGGGATAGAGATACTGGAAATCCTTCGTGTCCAGGCGGATGCGCTCAACGCTCTCGGCGGAGCGGAAGCGGACATTGTTCTTGCGGCCGTCGATGAGATTCTTCAGCTCCACCTGCATGTAAGCGCCGCCCTTGCCGGGCTGGGTGTGCTGGATCTTCACGGCGCGCCAGATGCTGCCTTCATATTCGATATTGTTGCCGGGACGGATGTCCACGCCGCTGATCTTCATGTCGCGCGCCTTGTGTGATGATGTGGAAAGAGCCGGTACGCGCCTCTAGCTTCATGCACGCTGAACGGCAAGCCCGAGGAAAGGGGCCTGAATGGCGGTGCTTGATCTTGCGCAATGTGGGTGGACGCGAAAGGTCTATGCCAAGAGGGCACACAAAGGAGGCTGCCCCCATGCTCGACACACGTCACGACCTGCACAGCCAGTTCCCACAGGACGGCGAGATCCTGAGCAAACTGAAGATCGAGAGCGCACATTTTCGGGCGCTCGGCGAGCGCTACGACCTGCTCGACAAGGAAATCCGCCGCATTGAAGTCGAGACCGAGGCCGCCTCCGACGAGCGGCTGGAGGACCTGAAGAAGCAGCGGCTCGGATTGCTGGATGAGATTGCAGCGCTGATCGCCGCCGCGCGCTGAAAGCGTAGGCGCTTGCCTTTGGCGGCTTGCCCGCCCTAAGCCCTCCCGTATCGCAAGCGGGAGAGGATACGGGGATGGCGCGCACGCCGGAAGAAGAAGCCAATGCCCAGCTGGTGATCGACCTGTTCAACAAGGTCCTTATCCCCATGGACAAGACCCTCGTCGATGACTTCATCGCCGAGGACTATCTCCAGCATAGCTCCCTGGCCGAGCCGGGGCGCGAGGCGCTGAAGCGCTGGCTCGACTTCGTCCGCGTCGAAAGCCCCGAAGCGACGCAGAAAATCTACCGCGTTTTCGCCGAAGACGATCACGTCATTACGCATCAGCACGTCACCCGCTGGCCCGGCGACCCCGGTTTTGCGGTCTGCGACATCTTCCGCATCGAAAATGGCAAGATTGTCGAGCATTGGGACGTGCTACAGGAAATTTCGCCAAATCCCGTCAATCCGAACTCGATGTTCGAAAACGGGGTCTGATCGTCAGTTGAGCAGCTTGGCGAAGGCGGCGACGCCTGCGCCAGGCCCGTTAGGATGCGCCCAGACCGCGCTACTGACCGCCAGGAAATCCGCTCCCGCGTCAACGAGCGGCTTTGCATTGCCGGCTGTGATCCCGCCGATCGCAACACAGGGCAACTCGAACACCGTAGACCACCAGGTCAGGATTTCGGGCTCGGCATGATGATCAACGGTCTTGGTCGTGGTCGGGAAGAAGGCGCCGAACGCGACATAATCCGCGCCGGCCTCGCCGGCCTCCATGGCGAGATGGCGGCTATCGTGGCAGGTCACCCCGATCTGGGCCGAGGGACCCAGAATCCGCCGCGCCTCCTTCGGGTCGCCGTCACCCTGCCCCAGGTGCACGCCGTCGGCGCCGAGCCGTTTGGCCAGCGCAATCGAGTCATTAATGATGAACGCAACATCGCGCTCGGCGCAGAGGCGCTGGAGCGGTTCGGCGAGCCGCGCGATCTCATCCTCGCTTATCCCTTTGAGACGCAGCTGGAAGGCCGCGACCGGTCCACCGTCGAGCGCCGCCCGCAGCGTTTCGACAAAGTCGGGACCAATCGCGGGGGGCGAAATGAGATAGAGCTGGCAGGTCGGCAGTGCTGTCATGGCCGCAGCCATAGAGCAGCCGCCCGGCAGACAAAAGCCCGCCCGTTCAGCCCGCCGCAGCGGAACCCGAAAGCATCGCCTCAAGAGCGGCGATCAGCTCCGGATCGTTGGGCTCGGTGCGAGGCGAGAAGCGGCGTACGACATGACCATCTCGGCTCACCAGGAATTTTTCGAAATTCCAGGCGATCTCGGCGTCCGGCGTGTCGGATTGAGCGATCAACTCGGCATAGAGCGGATGCTTGTCCGGACCCTTGACCGTGATCTTTTCAAACATCGGGAAATCAACGCCGAAATTCGTCGTGCAGAAGTTGGCGATGTCCTCGTTGCTGCCCGGCTCCTGACCGGCGAAGTCATTGGCCGGGAAGCCAAGGACCACGAGGCCCCGGTCGCGATAATCGCGATACAGCTTCTCGAGCCCTTCATATTGGGGCGTCAGCCCGCATTTTGAGGCGACATTGACGATCAGCAGCACCTTGCCGGCATGGTCGCCGAGCCTGGCCTCATCACCCCTGATCGTCTTTAGCGGAATGTCGGCGATATCGAGCGTGGCAGTCATTGGGCATCTCCCGATTTGGCCCAGCTTGAATAGCACAAGCGCGCACAAAGTTGCTGTCATTACACGCAGCGACGCAAGGATGCCGATGGACCGGCCGCGCTCACCCGACTAGTCTGGCGGCGGGAGAGAGGCATGGAACATCGCGTCATCAGCGCGGACGACGGACATCCGACCGGTGTTCGTCGCGTGATTCGCAATCATCACATGGATTCGACGCGGTGGGACGATTTTCCGCTGCGGGCTGATGACATCATCATCTCGACCTATGGCAAGTCCGGCACGAGTTGGCTGCAGCAAATCGTCGCGCAACTTATCTTCGGCGGTGCCCCGATTCTCGGCTTTCCGCAGATGTCTCCCTGGCTGGAGACGCGACTCATCGACAAGGCTTCGCTGTTCGCGCAGCTCGAGGCGCAAACCCACCGCCGCTTCGTCAAGAGCCACCTGCCGTTCGACGCGCTGCCCTGCTCACCCACCGCACGTTACATCTATTCCGCGCGCGACGTGCGCGACCTCGTCTGGAGTCTGCATCGCTTTCACAGCAATTTCCGGCCGCTCTACCTCCGGCTGCTCAACAATTTCCGCGGAGAAATGGGCCGTGAATTCCAACCGGCCGATCCGGACATCGCTCGCTATTACCGCACCTGGCTGGAGCAGGACGGCCAGCCTTTTTGGCCCTTCTGGTCGCACGTAAAATCGTGGTGGGATGCACGTTACCTGCCGAACGTGCTGCTCGTTCATTTCAACGATCTCAAGGCAGACCTTCCGAGCGAGATCCGGCGGATCGCGGCATTCCTCGACATTGCGATCGACGAGTCCGCTTGGCCGAAGATCCTTGAACATTCGAGCTTCGCCTGGATGCGCCAGGCAACCGGCGCGGCGCCTGATCCAATGGCGCACGCCATGATCGAGGATGGTCTGAGCGCATTCGTCCACAAGGGCACGAACGGGCGCTGGAAGGACGTCCTGTCACCGGACGAGATCATCCTCGCGGACAGTCTCGCGCTGGAACATCTCCCGCTGGATTGCGCGCACTGGCTGAAGACGGGCAAGCTACCGGTCGATGCGGGAGAGTGAAGTATTGACTTCAGTGTGACGCTCCATAATAGTGAAGTTATTACTTCACTATTATGGAGGCTACGCATGGCCCAGACCGTCCACGACACGTTTGCGCTCGAGCGCCGCTACCCGCATGGGCGCGATAAGCTATTCCGCGTGCTAACCGAAGAGGCCTTGCGCGAGCGCTGGTATTCCCACGGTCGCAATCCCTTCAAAACGTTCGAGACCGACTTCCGCATCGGCGGGCGCGACTACCAGATCTACCTGCTCGGAGAAGATACCCCCTTCCCCGGCGCCGAAATCGTCAATGATGGCCGCTTCGAGGATATCCTGGACGGCGAGCGGTTCGTGCTGTCGACCTCCGCGATCTTCATGGGCAAGCGCATTTCGAGCGCGCTCATCACGCATGAACTGAACGACGATGGCGATGGCTGCATCCTGCGGCTCACCCACCAGGCCGCCTTCTATGAAGGCGCCGACGGCCCTGAAATGCGCCGGGGTGGATGGGACAAGCTGCTCGACAGCCTGGGTGAGACCCTGAGCTCATGAACCTGAAGACGGAGGCCCTGTTCGACGCGCTCGGCGATCCGACGCGGCGCGCGATCATCTCCCAGGTCGCGCGCGGACCGGTCAGCGTCTCCGCCCTCGCCCGCCCGCTCGGCATTAGTGTAACTGCGGTCGGCCAGCATCTCCAGATACTGGAGCGTGCCGGCCTGCTGCGATCGATGAAGCAAGGGCGCGTGCGCAATTGTTCGTTGCGGCCAGACGGACTGCGCGCGATCGAAGCATGGGCGCAGGCGTGCCGCAACGAATGGGAAGCGCGCCTCGACAGGATTGGCGAGGTGTTGGATGGGCTGGACGACTAGGCCGAAACCTTATCGACTGACGCTTCGTAGATTTCGTCGATGGCAGCACCGAGCGCCGCGTCGAACTCGGCGTCGCTCATCTGTGCTCGCAGATCCTCGAGCAAGGCCCGGCTAAAGCTGGCGATCATGCCGCGATTCTTCGCGAGTTCCTTGCAGGCGTCAGGTCGGCTGTATCCGCCCGACAGCGCGACAACGCGCAGCACGCGCGGATGATCCACCAAAGCATCGAACAGCCCTGGGGTCGCTGGGATGCTGAGCTTGAGCATGACCTTATCGCTGCCCGGCATCGCGTCGAGCGCCTTGAGGATTTCCTCTTTGAGAATGCGGTCGCATTCGCCGCGGGTCGGGCTCTTGATATTCACTTCCGGCTCAAGGATCGGCATCAGCCCAGCGGCTAGCACCTGCATCCCCACCTCGAACTGCTGTTTCACGATCGCGGCAATACCGGCATGGTTGGCGCTGTTCACGACCGAGCGCTCCTTGGTGCCATAAACGCCGAGGCCTTTCGCGCGCGCGAGCAGCACGTCGAGGTCCGGCATCGGCTTCATGAGCTGCACACCGTCCGCCTCCGCCTCAAGACCCTTGTCGATCTTGATGAAGGGCACGACACCCTTCGCGATGAGCGCGGCCGGGATCGTCTTGCCGTCGATCATGCCGTCCATGGTGCGCTCGAACAGGATCGCGCCAATGACCTTCTCGCCCGTAAAGGCGGAGGAACGGATGATCCGGCAGCGCATCTCGTGGATAAGACCGAACATCTCTTCATCGCCGGAATAGGCGCTTTCCTCGACGCCATAGCCCTTCAGGGCTTTGGGCGTGGAACCGCCGCTCTGATCCAGCGCTGCAATGAAGCCGCGCCCTTGCGCCATTTTCGCGGTCATGTCGGAATGCTGCACCATCCGTCTCCCTGTCTATTCGCCGCCTCAAATGTGGATCGCTATTCGCCCGACATGCACGAAATGCAAGCGGGTCAACCATCTTTGCGAGGAAGTTGCGGGCGGCGGGAAAGTTTCCACAGCGCTCCCGTCAAACGTGCATCAGCGCCGCGACGCCGGGCAGTTCCTTGCCTTCCATCCATTCAAGGAAAGCGCCCCCTGCGGTCGAAACAAAAGTGAAATCGCTCGCTACACCGGCATGATTGAGAGCCGAAACGGTGTCGCCGCCACCGGCGACTGAAACAAGCGCCCCTTCTCGCGTCAGGGCGGCGGCCGTCTGCGCGAGTGCCACCGTCGCCTTGTCGAAGGGCGCAAGTTCGAACGCGCCGAGCGGGCCATTCCAGACGAGCGTCCGGCAGGTCTTGAGTACGTCGCCAAGCGCTTCCACCGCAGCTGGGCCGACATCGAGGATCATCTCGTCGGCTGCGACGTCATGGACCGAACAGATACGGAGACTGGCCGGATTGGCAGCAAATTCCTTCGCCACTGCCACGTCATAAGGCAGGTGCAGCGTACAACCGGCCGCCTCGGCTTTGCCGAAGATCTCGTTGGCTGTCGGCACGAGATCATGCTCGCAAAGCGACTTCCCGACATTCACGCCGCGCGCGGCGAGGAAGGTGTTGGCCATGCCGCCGCCGATGATAAGATGATCGACCTGGGCAACGAGATTGTTGAGCACGTCGAGCTTGGTCGAAACCTTGGCGCCGCCGACCACGGCCGCGACCGGCTTTTGCGGATTGCCAAGCGCCGCTTCGAGCGCGTCCAGCTCTTTCTCCATCTGCCGCCCGGCAAAGGCCGGCAGGAGGTGTGCGATACCCACGGTCGAGCTGTGCGCGCGGTGCGCCGCGGAGAAGGCGTCGTTCACATAGAGATCGCCGAGCGCGGCCATGGCCTGGCTGAGCGCAGGATCATTCTTCTCCTCACCGGCATGGAAGCGGGTGTTTTCGAGAATGGCGATGTCGCCGCCGCGCATCACCGCGATGCCAGCCCGAGCCGCCTCGCCCTGGCAGTCGGGAATGAACTGCACGTCGCGGCCGAGCACATGGCCGAGCGCACGCGTGACCAGGCTCAGCGACTGGTCCGGCGACCTTTGCCCCTTCGGGCGCCCGAAATGTGCCAGAACGAGGACCTTGGCACCCCGATCCGCCAGCTCAGTGAGCGTTGGGACGGTTGCACGCAGTCGCGTGTCATCGGTAATCGCGCCATCCTGCATGGGGACATTGAGATCCTCGCGAACAAGGACGGCCTTGCCGGCGATATCGCCCATATCGTCGAGCGTCTTGAATGATCTTCCCAAGGGCTTCACCTTTTCCGTTCGGTTCGAGCGCAGTCGAGAACCGTTCGTGCTCGCGTGTCTCGACTTCGCTCGACACGAACGGTTCTGGATCGTTCAGATCAGCCCGGCGACCACCTTGCTGGTGTCGATCATGCGGTTCGAGAATCCCCACTCGTTGTCGTACCAGCTCAGCACGCGGACAAGCTTGCCGTCGATAACCGCCGTCTCGAGGCTGTCGACGGTCGAGCTGCGCGGATCGCCATTATAGTCGATCGAAACAAGGGGTTCGTCGGAATAGCCCAGGATGCCCTTGAGCGGGCCGCTTTCGGACGCAGCCTTGAGCAGGCCGTTTACCTCCTCCTTGGTGGTCGCACGGCTCGGCAGGAACTTGAGATCGACGACCGAGACGTTGGGCGTCGGCACACGCACCGACGATCCGTCGAGCTTGCCCTTGAGTGCGGGCAGCACTTCGCCGACGGCGCGCGCGGCGCCGGTGGTCGTCGGGATCATCGAGAGCGCCGCGGCACGGGCCCGGCGCATGTCCTTGTGCAACTGGTCCAGCACATTCTGGTCGTTGGTATAGCTGTGGATCGTGGTCATGAAGCCGCTCTCGATGCCGATCGCGTCGTGCAGAACCTTCGCGAGCGGCGCCAGGCAGTTGGTGGTGCAGCTTGCATTCGAGATGACGATGTCGTCTTTAGTCAGCGTCTCGTGATTGACGCCGAAGACGATGGTCTTGTCGACGCCCGTGGCGGGCGCGGAAATGACGACACGCTTGGCGCCCGCGGTGAGGTGGGCGCTCGCCTTCGCCTTATCAGCAAAAATGCCGGTGCACTCGAGTGCGATCTCGACGCCAAGCGCCGCGTGCGGCAGGTTGGCGGGATCACGCTCGGCCGTCACCTTGATGCGCTTGCCGTCGATAACGAGATTGTCCCCATCAACCGAAACCTCGCCCGGCCAGTTGCCGTGCACGCTGTCGCGCTTGAAGAGCAGGGCGTTCGACTTGGCATCGCCAAGATCGTTGATCGCCACCAGCTCGAAATCGTGGTCGGTGCGGCTCAAAATGGCGCGCGCCACGAGACGACCGATGCGTCCGAAGCCATTGATTGCAACTTTGGTGGCCATGATGTCCAAACTCCTTCGTGAAGGGACTTAAGCGAGCGCCTTGGCGATACGATCTGCAATGGCGGGCGCGGTGAATCCGAAATGTTCGTAGAGCACGGGACCAGGCGCCGACAGACCGAAGCTGTCGATGCCGATGCGCAGGCCGTCAAGTCCGGTGATGGCCTGCCAGCCGAACGTCGTGCCGGCCTCCAGCGTTACGCGGAGCGCCCCGGTCGGCAGCACGGACGCCTGATAGGCGGCATCCTGGGCCAGGAAACGGATCAGGCTCGGCATCGACACGACACTGACCGGAATGCCCTTTTCGCCGAGCGCTTTGGCTGCGCCGACCGCTATCTCTACTTCGGATCCAGTGGCGACGATCACGGCCTTCGGCGCGTCTGCCGCAACAAGCGTATAGCCGCCCTTCGCGCTGAAATTCTCGGAGATATCAGTACGTAGCTGGGAGACGTTCTGTCGGGTCAGGGCAAGCAACGTCGGGCCGTTTGCATTTTCGAGCGCAAGCTGCCAGCATTCCGCCGTCTCGATTGCATCGCAGGGACGGAACACCTCCAGATTGGGCACCATGCGCAGCGACATGACATGCTCGATCGGCTGGTGCGTCGGCCCGTCCTCGCCCTGCCCGATGCTGTCGTGGCTCATCACATAGACGACGCGCTGCTGCTGGATGGCCGACATACGGATGGCGTTGCGGGCGTAATCCGAGAAGACAAGGAAGGTGCCGCCATAAGGAATGACGCCGCCGTGCAGCGCCAGGCCGTTCATCGCCGCGGCCATGCCGAACTCGCGAATGCCATAGTAGACATAGCGTCCATCATAGCTGCCCTTGGCGAAGGTGGTCAGGTCCTTCGACAAGGTGAGATTGGAGCCTGTAAGGTCCGCCGAGCCGCCGATCGTGTCGGGCAGCTGCGGATTGATCGCGTCGAGCACCATCTCGCTGGCCTTGCGCGTCGCGACCTTCTGGGGGTTGGCGAGCAGGCCTTCAAGATAGGATTTGAGCGAGAAACCGGCGGGCAGATCGCCCTTCATCCTGCGCTCGAATTCAGCTTTATTAGAACTGCTTGCGAGACGCTTCTGCCATTCAGCGTGAACCGGCTGGGAGCGCTTGCCGATCTCCAGCCACGCGGCGCGGACATCGTCGGGAAGCTGGAACGGCGGCAGGTCCCAGTCCAGCGCGACACGAGTCGCGGCGACTTCGTCGGCGCCGAGCGGCGAGCCGTGAACCTTGTGGCTGCCGGCCTTGTTCGGCGAACCCTGGCCAATACGGGTGGCACAGGCAATCAGGCTCGGACGCGGATCGGCGGCGGCTTCTGCCAATGCGCGGCGAATGTCGGCGAAGTCATGGCCGTCACAGCTTGTGACATGCCAGCCAGTCGCAGCATAGCGCGCCTTGACGTCCTCGCTCGACGACATGGACACCGCGCCATCGATGGTGATCTTGTTATCGTCCCAAAGGACATTGAGGCGGCCGAGGCCAAGATGGCCGGCAATACCAATGGCTTCGTGATTGATGCCTTCCATGAGGCAGCCATCGCCCGCGATCACCCAGGTCTTGTGATCGACCAGTTCGTCCCCGAACACGGCATTCAGGTGCCGCTCGGCCATCGCCATGCCGACGGCCATTGCCAGCCCCTGCCCAAGCGGACCTGTGGTCGCCTCGACGCCCGGCAGCTCGAAATTCTCGGGATGGCCGGCGCAGGGGCTTCCGAGCTGGCGGAACCTCGATATGTCCTCCAGAGTCGGCTCATGATAGCCGGTCAGGTTGAGCAGCGCGTAGATCAGCATCGAGCCGTGACCGGCCGACAGCACGAAACGATCACGATCCGCCCACTTCGGCGCGGCGGGATCATATTTGAGGAAATCGCTGAACAGGACCGTTGCGACATCGGCCATACCCATCGGCATGCCCGGGTGACCGCTGTTCGCCGCCTGGACCGCATCCATCGCCAGCACGCGAATGGTGTCGGCGAGACGCTTTTCTGTGACGGACATTGTCGATGGTTCCCTTGTTCTTGTCGCGCCGAACGGCGGCCTGGATGTCATCGCGACTGGCACAAAGCCGAACCGAGTCGCCGCGCGGCTTCCAATGTCGGTTTGGGACACAAGCGTCAACCTGCGGTCCGGCGCGGCTGCGCACAACGCGCTTCCGTTTTCGCTTTTTCCCATGTTAAGGACCGGGGATGGCAAGCGACGCAATGATGCAGGCAATCGGGCGGATCGAGCGAGCGCTTGCGCGTGCCGAGGGAATCGCCCGGCAACTGGCCGAGGCCCGCGCCCGTGCACTGGATGAGCGGCTCGCAGCGATGGAAGCCAATGCCGAACCGCCAATCGATGTCGATCCTTTCTCGCGTGACAAGGCCATCGCTGCGCTCAAATCCCTGGATGCGCTGATCGGCGATCTCCAGAAAGCGCGGAGTGACGCCTGATGGCCGAGGTCAAGATCATGGTCGGCGGCCGGCAATATGGTGTTCACTGCCGCGATGGCGAGGAGGCCCAGCTTCACAGGCTTGCCGCCATGATGTCCGAGCGCGTCGACCAGGTTTCGCAAGGCAGTCCGCACATCACCGAGGTCCGCCAGCTCTTGTTTGCGGGACTGCTGCTCGCCGATTCCCTGGCCGATCAGCAGGGCGCGGTTGGCCCGTCCAAGGCACCGGCAACGGCCAACCCTGCGAGCGTGCAGGACGACCCGACCGTGCTCGCTGCCTTGGAGCGCCTGGCCGAACGGCTGGAGACGTTGGGCGACAGCCTTGCGGCCGACCTCCTGAACGCCTAGATTGCTGGTGACGGGTACTGCCCGGTGCGAGCTTTAGCGAACATCCCTGAGGCGATAATTCATCCTAGGGGGCTGTCCCTGGTCGGATCCTGGTCCGGTCTAAATGGTCCCCACCTGACGTGTTGGCGT
The DNA here is from genome assembly GCA_036404995.1 of Sphingobium sp. Taxonomy (GTDB): domain Bacteria; phylum Pseudomonadota; class Alphaproteobacteria; order Sphingomonadales; family Sphingomonadaceae; genus Sphingobium. The sequence continues at coordinate 28,508 of DASWYL010000035.1, forward strand.
CAGAGGATTTTCCAGCAAACGGCCACGGCGGTCCCGTCACCTTCTTTTCTTTCGTCCGGCAGAGCATGACAGATATAACCGCAGACCGCGCCGCGCTGCGCAACGACATCCGCGCGCGGCGCAAGGCTTTCTTCGCGAGCCTGTCGGAGTCGGTGAAGAACCTCTCCTTCCGGGTGCTTCCCTCGCCGGTACTGGCGCTCATCCCTCCCGGCTCGCGCATTGCCATCTATCGGTCGATGGGCTCCGAAGCCCCGACCGAAAATCTGATCGATTTCCTGCACGAGCGCGGCTTCCCACTATGCCTGCCGCGCCTCGGCGCGGACACCAGCGTCGAAATGGAATTCGCTGCATGGCATCCGGACGATATTCTCGTCCCCGGCCAGCTCAGGATACCCCAGCCCGGTCCGAACGCAGCGCTTGTCGTGCCGGACGTCGTGCTGACCCCGATGGTCGGCTTCGACAAGGACCTGAACCGCATCGGCAACGGCGCTGGCTATTATGACCGCTATTTCGCCCGGCACGACATCAAGCTGCGGATCGGCATCGCGTGGAGCGCGCAGATGGTCGATCAGCTGCCGATCCAGCCATGGGATGTGCCGCTGCACATGGTGATCACCGAGCAATCGATCATCGAACGAGCCGATTGATGGAATATAGGCCGACCTGGCGCAAACCCGCCGGCATGTTCCTAATCCTGGCCGTGATCGCGATCTGGGCCTTCATCGTCGCAAGCTTCTCGGAGACGATCGGGCGCTGGCCGGGGATCGTGCAGGCGATCGTGTATATTGTTGCCGGGATCATCTGGATTTTCCCGATGCGGCCCGTCCTCACATGGATGGAAACCGGCCGTTGGCGTTGAGTTTGCCACCTATTCCCAGAACGGACGGAAGGCTGTGACGACGCGGCCGCAAGTGATGACGCCGAGCCAGCTGGACAGCGACACCACGGCGATGATGCGGGCTGTGAGCGGGACCACTTCGTCCGGGCCCAGCGCATAAACGCGCTTTGCCGTCGTCATGTAGAAGACGACCATGTTGACGCCGGCGATCGCCATGAGCACCATTTTGATCTGCCAGGCGTCGTTATAGATATATTCGAGCGGCGCCGCGGCGACGAACAGGAAGCCCGACGCGACGCACAAAAGCCAGCCGAACACGCCATAGGGCACGAGCTTGTGCAACGCCGACAGCGACAGCTCACGGACCAGGCCCATCATCCGCAGGTCGAACATGCCGACGGTGGCCATGAGCATGCACAGTCCGGTGAAATGGACAGATTCGCCGATCGGCCAGCCCCAACGGGTGTTCATGAGGTCATAGATGCCGACATCCACGCCCCATTGGCCGAAGTCGAGGAGCCATCCGGGCGGTGCGCTGGGCTGGAGCATCATGGCGACGTCACCATCAGGATCTTGTAGGTATGGAGCAGCATCTTGCCGGCAGTGACGCCTGCGATCCAAAGCAGGAAGCAGGCGCAGGCAATCCAGCGCGCACTCCTCGGCAGCGGCTCATTGCGTGCGGCGATCGGAAAATATGTCCGCGCCATATAGCGGACGAGCAATGCCGCACTGCCCAGACAGGCGAACTTGAGCGCGAAGACCCAGTTGGTGAGCGCCTTGGCCGGGTAGCCGACCAGCAGGAGCAGGCCGGACAGGATCGCCATGAAGGCGCCGATCCACATGAAGGGAAAGAAGCCCGCGAACTTCTCAAGCCGCGCGCCAGCGGCAACGCCCATGACCCGCAGCGAGACCGCCATGCCGCCGCCGACAAGGAAGGCCATGGCCCAGGCATGGAAGATCAGAACGACGAAATAGGCGTAGAAATCTTCGCGCATGAAGACGGAGAGCGGCGTCTGCTCGATCCAGCGAAAGACGTCCATCATGATGACATCATCGCGATTGGCCCCCGCCCACTCTCCACACGCAGATTTGCACGTGTCGCGGACGCGCGCAAGCACGCTCGGAGCGCCACTGAAGTCGATGGGGGAAACCGCTTGCCGCCATCCTCGATCGGGGAGGATGGCGCGAGTGACGGGGCTCGAACCCGCGACCTCCGGCGTGACAGGCCGGCGCTCTAACCAACTGAGCTACACCCGCATCTCCTGCGGAGGCCGCGCAGCTATAAGAAGGCGTCGAGCCTGTCAACTCTCCTGTGCGGGCTGCGCGACATAATCGGGATGGCTCTCCGGAGCCGGGCCGGTAAGCGTCCCATGCTCGAACAGGAAGCCCGCAATATCGGGCTTGCCGGCCGCTGAAAGGATCGTCCGGAGGATGATGAGCAGAGGCACGGCGAGCAGCGCCCCGGCCGTTCCCCACACCCAGGTCCAGAAGCTCAACGAGATGAGAATCATCAGCGGATTGATCTTCAGCCGTCCACCCAGAACGAGCGGGGTCACGAGATTGGTCTCAACAAGATGGGCGCCGATCATGATCGCAGCCGGCGTAAGCGCGAGGCCAAGCGACGAGAAACTCATCAGGCCGCCGAGCGCCAGCAACAGCGAGGCGACGATCGGCCCGAAATAGGGCACGAAATTAAGCAGCGCGACGAAACCGCCCCACATGACCGGCGACGGCATGCCGACCATGGTGAGCGCCGTCGCCACCACAATACCGAGCAGGATGTTGATACAGGTGATCGTGAACACGTAGCGCGACGTCGCATCGACGACATTCTGAATGACGCGGGCGATTGCGATCGAATCCGAGAAGGTCCCGCGACCGCGAATCGTCCGCGTCCGCAGCTTCGTCCAGCCGGACAACGCGAAAAAGATGGTGAGCAGGCCGAACACGACATTGATGACGACGACCGGTGCGGAACCGGCCAGCATCTGGATGAGCGAGCCCGGTTCGACGATCTGGCCGCTCGCATGCCGCAGTTGCCGGGTGCGAGTCGCCATCCGCACAAGGCCGTCGATGAACTCTTGCGCCTGGGTATAGAAATCGATGACGGGCTTCAGCGTCGAACGAATCTGGTGGATCCGATCGGGCAGCTCGATCACCCAATCCCAGGCCGGCACCACGATCAACACCAACGCAGTATTTACGAGCAGCAGGAAGGCCCCCATTGCGATCAAGGCTGCGACCGGCGACGGGACGCCACGGCGCTCGAACCATTCGAGCAGCGGCACGAGACAGATGGCGATGACCAACGCGGCCGTGACCGGCATGAAGAAGTCCGCACCGGCTCGGAGCGCGAATGGCAGGGCCAGGAAGAACCCGCCGCCAGCAAACAGCGCGATCGCCGCGACCAGGCGATTGCGGCCGTGCATGAGGACCGGCCCTTCGATGAGCTCATCGACGGCCGTCTCCGGCTCGGGATGCGATGTCGGCTGGTCCACGGCCGCGCTCAGACCGCCACCGGGGCCGGTATGTGCGCCTGAGGCGCGTAATCCTCGACCGCGAAATCCTCGAAGCGGTGGTCGAAGATGCTCGCGGGCTTGCGGAGGATCCTGAGCTTTGGGGCACCGGCGGGCTTGCGGGCGAGCTGCGTCTCCACGAGGTCGGCATGATTGAGATAGAGATGCACGTCCCCGCCCTGCCAGACGATCTCGCCCGGCTCGAGGCCTGCGTGGAGTGCCAGGATGCGTGTGATGAGCGCGAGGCCGAAGATGTTGAACGGGAAGCCCAGCCCCATGTCGCAGCTGCGCTGGAACAGCAGGCCGTTGAGGCGACCGCCCGCAACGTGGAACTGGTAGGTCATGTGGCAGGGCGGCAAGGCCATGCGATCCAACTCGTCCACATTCCAGCCCGTAAAGATATGACGCCGCGAACCGGGATTGTCGCGCAGGCTCTCGACCAGCGCGGCGACCTGGTTGTGGCCTCTCTCCGCCCTGCGGTAGAGGCCATCGCCGACCGGTTCGTAGCGCGGCCAGTTTACCCACTGCCGGCCGTAGACTGGGCCCAGGTCGCCCCAGCGGGCGGCAAAATCCGGTTCGTCGATGATCCGCGCCTCGAACTCGGCCATGCTGATCTCTTCGCCGGTCGCCTTGCGATATGCGGCGAGCGGCCAGTCCGTCCAGATCGAGACCCCCTGCTCGACCAGCGGACGGATATTGGTCTCGCCCGAAAGAAACCACAGCATTTCCCGGGCCGCCGCCTTCCAGAACACGCGCTTGGTCGTGAGCAGCGGCACGGCATCGTCGGCGAGCGAAAAGCGCAGCGTCGCACCTAGGATCGAGCGCGTGCCAACGCCGGTGCGGTCCACTCGCTCGTGGCCGTGACGCCAGACATGCGCCATCAGGTCGAGCACCTGCTGCTCGTAATGCGGGCCTTCGACACCTTGCGAAATCGAGTCGGCCGGAAAGGAAGAGCGTGTCGCCATAAGTGGAGCATAGCCGTTCGCGCGCGCAGTTCCATGCCCTTCGGAAACAGGACAGATAATGCGCATCTGCCGCTTGCCAGCACAGAAAGCCCTCACTATAGGGCAGCGCCTGTCTTGCCGGCGCAGCAATGTGCCGGCCCCGGTCGGGGAATAGCTCAGCCTGGTAGAGCACTGTCTTCGGGAGGCAGGGGCCGGAGGTTCGAATCCTCTTTCCCCGACCATTTTCTTCTAAACGTATCCCTCGGGAGCCGCCCACATGGGTTTCAAATGCGGGATCGTCGGGCTGCCCAATGTCGGCAAGTCGACGTTGTTCAACGCGCTCACCGAGACGCAGGCGGCGCAAGCGGCCAATTATCCCTTCTGTACGATCGAGCCCAATGTCGGCCAGGTCGCGGTTCCGGATCCGCGCCTCGACAAGCTCGCGGCCGTCGCTGGCAGCCAGAAGATCATCCCGACCCAACTCGCTTTCGTCGATATCGCCGGCCTAGTGCGCGGCGCGTCCAAGGGCGAGGGTCTCGGCAACCAGTTCCTCGGCAACATTCGCGAGGTGGACGCCATCGTCCACGTGCTTCGCTGCTTCGAGAATGACGATATCCAGCATGTCGACAATCGCGTCGATCCCATTTCCGACGCCGAGACGGTCGAAACCGAGCTGATGCTCTCCGACCTCGAAAGCCTCGAGAAGCGGGTGCCCGCCTACCAGAAAAAGGCCACCGGTGGCGACAAGGAAGCCAAGATCGCCGCGAGCGTGCTCGGCAAGGCGCTCGACCTGCTCCGCGACGGCAAGCCCGCCCGCCTCACCGCCATCAACGACATCGAGGAAGAGCGTATCTTCCGCCAAGCGCAACTGCTGACCTCCAAGCCGGTCCTCTATGTCTGCAATGTCGAGGAAGAGAGCGCGGCCGAGGGCAATGCGTTCAGCGCCCGCGTGTTCGAGAAGGCGAAGGCCGAGGGCGCGCAAGCGGTGATCGTTTCCGCTGCGATCGAGGCGGATATCGTGACCATGGCCCCGGAAGAGCGGATCGAATTCCTCGAAGCGATGGGACTTCACGAGGCCGGTCTCGCCCGGATCATCCGCGCCGGCTACGACCTGCTCCACCTCATAACCTTCTTCACGGTCGGCCCCAAGGAAGCGCGCGCCTGGACCGTGCACAGGGGCGCGGCCGCGCCCGAAGCCGCCGGCGAGATCCACAGCGATTTCCAGAAGGGCTTCATCCGCGCCGAAACCATCGCTTACGATGACTATGTAACGCTCGGCGGCGAAGCGAAGGCGCGTGAGGCTGGCAAGCTTCGCGCCGAGGGCAAGACCTATGTCGTGCAGGACGGCGACGTCATGCACTTCCTGCATAGCTGAGACCCACCGCTTGATCTGGCGCAAGGATCGCGTCGTGCCGGTGCGGCATGAGGTCGATCATGCCAGCCACATCGCCCGCCCTAGACCGTCCGCTCACCCCGTATGACCGCATCGGCGGCCGCGCGCCAATCGCTGCGATGGTCGAGCGCTTTTACGACCTCATGGGTTCAGAGCCCGCCTTCGCGCGGCTGCGGGCGCTTCATCAGGCCAACCTTGCGCCAATGCGCGAAAAGCTGACCGACTTTCTCGTTGCCTGGATGGGCGGCCCCCGCGACTGGTTCGACAAGAATCCCGGCTCGTGCATGATGTCGGCGCATGCCGCGATCCCCGGCATCGACCGCGAGACTGCCGAGCAATGGATCGCGTGCATGACACGGGCCGCGCGCAACATCGTGCTGGCGGATCCCGACCTCGCCGCGGCGATGCTGGACTCGATGGCATCCATGTGCCGCGCCATGGCGCGGCGTGCCCAGTTCGTGGCGGCCGCCTAGCGCCAGCTCAATGGTCGAACGCGTCGAGGATCGGGCACGGTCGCCCCTTCCCGGTGCGCGTGCATTGCCCCTCCAACCGGATGAGGGCGTCGCGGGCCCGCTGCATCGCCAAGATCTGCTCGTCGAGCGCGGCAATGCGCCCACGCGCGATCAGCCTGACTTCAGCCCGATCGTCCGATTCTTCGAGCTCCAGCAGGCGAGCGATTTCCTTCAACTTGAAACCCGCGCTCTGCGCTCCACGGATGAAGTTGAGCCGGTGCACGTCACCTTGGCCATAATGCCGGATGCCCGCGCCGGAACGCCCGATTTCCGCCGGACGCGGCATCAGCCCCTGGCGCTGATAATAGCGCACGGTCTCGACGCCCACACCCCCTGCCCGCGCCAGTTCCGAAACCGTCAATCCCGCCATGTGTTGACTCCGTACCATGGTCCGCAGGCTATAGCGCCGAGCGGAAGACGAATCACGCACGAAGGGATCTCCGCCAATGCCCAGGACGGCTGAACTTTATCGCATGGTCATGCCCGACCATGTCTGCCCCTATGGACTGAAAGCCAGGCACCTGCTGAAAGCCAAGGGATTCACCGTTCACGATCACTGGCTTCGCACGCGCGCCGAAACGGATGCCTTCAAGGCTGCACACGACGTCAGGACGACACCGCAGACCTTCATCGATGGCAAGCGCGTCGGCGGTTATGACGACCTGCGGCGTCATTTCGGGAAGCATGTCATCGAACCCGGCGAGACCAGCTACACGCCGGTCATCGCCCTCTTCGCAATGACCGCATTGACGGCCCTCGCCGCCAGCGCCGCGACGATGGGCACGCCCTTCACCGTCATGGCAGCCGAATGGTTCATCTCATTTTCGATGTGCGTGCTCGCACTTCTCAAGCTTCAGGACGTCGAGCGCTTCTCGACCATGTTCCTGAATTATGACCTGCTGGCGCGACGCTGGGTGCCATATGCCTACGTCTACCCCTTTGCCGAAGGGCTGGCCGGCCTGCTGATGACAGCGCACATCCTCGACGGGCTGTCGGTTCCGCTGGCCGCCATCATCGGTACAATCGGCGCCATCTCGGTCTTCAAGGCCGTCTATCTCGACAAGCGCACGCTCAAATGCGCCTGCGTCGGCGGCAGCAGCAATGTGCCGCTCGGATTCGTCTCGCTGACAGAGAATGTGATGATGGTTGCCATGGCGATCTGGATGGCGTTCACCTGATGTGCGATAGTCGCTTCGTGACGCGACTGTTTCGCCTTCTCCTGGCCTTGCTGCTGGCCCTGCCCGCGGCGCAGGCGGCATCGCATCTGCCCGATACCCACCCGGGACATGCCAAGATGCTGCATGACATGACTGGACATCATCACGGACACGACGTGCCCGTACCGGCGGGGACATCGCATCACGACTGCATCGGCTGCATCGCGCCGCTCGACATCCGCCTGTACAGACCGGTCAGTACCCCGACCCTGGAGACAGCGCTCGATGAGCGGCCAGCCGACATGGCTTTTCTCCTGGTACGCAATGCTGCGCCCGAACCGCCGCCGCCTCGAGCCACCGTCTGAACTTCGCCCGTTTTTCGAATTTCAGACAGGATCAAATCAATGAAGACGATGACAATAGCGCTCGCGAGCCTGCTCGCGACGAGCGCAGCTGGTGTCCGGGCGCAGGACAGCGGCCACGACCATGGTGCGCAGCCGACCCAACCGGCTCCGGCGCGGCCTGCGCAGGCAAATCCGGTACAGCCGGAGAGTGGCGCAATGGACCACTCGAAAATGGACCACAGCAAGATGGATCCGAACATGCCCGGCATGGACCATTCGAAGATGGACCATGACATGACGGCTATGGATCATGGCGGCGCAGGCGTCACACCGGCCCCGGCTTTCGGCGAGGGTTCGGGGACAGCCCGCCTTCCCGGCATCGAAGGCGGCATGCATGGCCTCCACATCCCGGCTGGCGACTGGATGTTGATGGCACATGGCTTTGTCACCGGCACCTATACGGATCACAAGGGCCCGCGCGGCGACGATAAATTCTACTCGACGTCAATGCTCATGCTGAGCGGAGAGCGCGAAACGAGTTGGGGCCGGGTCCAGCTCAGCTCCATGTTGAGCCTTGAGCCGACCATGTCGGCGCGCGGCTATCCCAATCTGTTTGCAACCGGTGAGACGGCGGGCGGGCAACCGCTGGTCGATCGGCAGCATCCGCACGATCTCTTCATGGAACTTGCGGCACGGTTCGACTTCAATCTCGGCGAGACGACCAGGCTGTTCCTCTACGGCGGCCCTGTCGGCGAGCCCGCGCTCGGTCCCAGCGCCTTCATGCATCGCGGCAGTGCAAAGAATAATCCCGAGCCGCCAGTCAGCCATCACTGGTTCGATTCCACGCATATCACCTATGGCGTGGTCACCACCGGCATCTCGACACCGCACTGGCAGATCGAGGCATCCGCCTTCAGAGGGGCCGAGCCGGACGAGAATCGCTGGGACATAGAGACGCCGAAGCTCGACAGCTGGTCGGTCCGGGCAAGCTGGAACCCCACGCCCAACTGGTCCGCGCAGGTGAGCCATGGCTTCATCAAGACACCGGAGAGCACGCATGGCAGTGAGAATGAGCATCGCACGACGGCGAGCGTCCACTACGCGAACAGCGGCTTCTCGGCCATGGCCGCCTTCTCGGCCAAGGACCGCTCTCCCGGACCGACACTGACCGCCTGGCTGGTCGAGGCCAACTACGACCTGTCTGATCATCACAGCCTGTTCGGCCGTTTCGAGAATGTCGACAATGACGAACTGGTGCCTGATCACAGCGACCCGCTGCACGACCAGCCCTTCCGGATCAGCAAGTTACAGGCGGGTTATGCTTGGCGCACCGGCATCGGCGATGGCCCGTTCGGGCTCACGCTGGGCGGCGGCGCCAATCTTTACGGCAAGCCGTCGGCGCTCGACCGGCTCTATGGCACCAATCCATGGGGCTACACCCTGTTCGCCAGGCTCTCGCTCGGTCACTGACGGCCGGGCAGAGTCTTGTCATTGCAATATGGACGGTCCAGAGTTCCGGTCATGATCCGGAAATTTGCACCCACCCTTGCCTTCGCCCTGCTGGCCGCTTGCGCCAATCCGCCCAAGTCGGCCAGCAGTGCGCCCGCCGCGCCCGTGACGGTCAAGATCATCGGGTTCAACGATTTTCACGGCAATCTGGAAATGCCGCGCCAGTCGGTCGATGGCCCATCGGCCAATCCAGACGATCACATCCGCGTACCAGTGGGCGGCGCTGCCTATTTCGCCAGCGCGATCGACCGCTATCGGGCAAAGAATCCGCGCACTCTGGTTCTCTCCGCCGGCGACATGATCAGCGGCTCGCCCATCACATCCTCGTTGTTCCTTGATGAACCGACCATCGAGGTGATGAACCGCATCGGCGTCGACTATAATGCGGTCGGCAATCACGAGTTCGACCGCGGCCGGCAGGAGCTGCTGCGCATGCAAAACGGCGGCTGCGCGAAGTTCACGTCGCGCGAGCCCTGCCAGATCGACAAGCCGTTCCGCGGCGCGCAATTCCCGTTCCTTGCGGCCAATGTCATCACGGAGAAGGGCAAGCCGCTCTTCCCTGGCACAGCCATTCGCAAATTCGGAAAGGGGCGCGAGGCGGTCACCATCGGCATCATCGGGCTGCCGCTCAAGGACGTGGCCACGCTTGTCAATCCCAGCGGTATCAAGGATCTCACCTTCAAGGACGAGGCGGAGACCATCAACGGGCTCGTAACGACACTGAAAAGGCAGGGCGCGGATGCGATCATCGTCCTGATCCACCAGGGGCTCTACACCAAGGTCGGGGGCAACGACAAAAGCTGCGGCGGCGTCTCAGGCGACCTGCTCAAGGTCCTCGCCAAGCTCG
>DASWYL010000036.1:0-7635 GCA_036404995.1 Sphingobium sp.
TGTAGGACAGAGGGAATCGATCTTTCGCGAGGCGGCATGCGGGCGGGCCGGATCGGAATATGCCGCCTCGGGGTCCGGAGTGATCCGCCGGCGGTCAGGCCGGACCAGCCACCAGCTGCCGACGGCGCAACGCAAGACCCGCCAAGCCAAATCCCACCATCATCATCGCCCAGCTTGCGGGCTCCGGTATGCTGGTGATGGTGATCCTGCTGACATCGAAATAGCCATGGGCTTCGTAGTCCGCCGTGTAATTGTTGGAATAGCCCTGGAGAATGTGGAAGCGTCCGTTGGCGGTGTCGCCCTGGGAGACGCTTGGCGCAAAGGAGAAGGGGCCAACGAGATTGACCGACGACACGATATTCCTGGTCGAGGAGGTTATGTCGGCCTGGGCATTGTTCTCCAGATAGAAGCCGGTCGTGTTGTCACGCACCGAGTCAGCGGCTTCGTGATGGATGATATCGGTGGTGCCGAACCATGCATCATATTGCGAGGCCAGCGAATCCCGTGACCCATTGATGACGAAGTCGATATCGTTGACGGTGACGACCACCTTGCCCGGCGAGCCGACACCGCTGCCGAAGAGCTTGGCATATGTCGGCGGAACATGATTTGGATCCGTCTCGAAGATCGAACCGGGCGTATCGGTATCGAAGGTGAAGGTGAGGGATGCCTTGGCGTGAAACAGGCTGACGCCGGCGGGGCCGAAGATGCCGGTCGTATCGACGCCATCATAGATGACACCCGAGTATTTCACTTCGAAAATCGTTGCACTCGCCGGGACAGCAAACGTCGCCCACGCCGCCGCCGAAGCCATCGATACGATCCTCAAGACGTTCTTCATGTGCGCCCTCCCGAACCGCAACATTCGAAGGGAAGCCGATTCCCCTCCGATTGCGGATCACCAGATAACGGCCCTAATGTCGGGCGCGGTCGTTTGCATTGACCCGCGTCAACCGCAGGGCGAGGCGATACCGGTGCGCATCATGGCGGGCTGACGCGATGCGCGCGACGCGACCGAGACTCAAGCCCGGAGCCACGGCTCGATCTCGGCGAGCTTTGCCGGGGCTATCACCTGACCGGTCGGACCGAGGGCATGGGCATCCCCCAGCGGCGGCGTGAGAGTCGAAAGGTTCTGAAAGTTCTTGGTCCAGGGAGCAAAATATCGCTCCTCCCGCCTGATCGGGCAGGAGGGCGCGAGCCGGAGTCGCGCGCGTCCGGCGGTGGGGTTTGTGAGTTGAGAAAGAGCCTTGGCCATGGTCGTGCCAAGGAATGGGGCTGTAGGACAGCAGCAATTCGATGGCGACGAACTTCACCAGAAAGCAGTTCCGTCACCCTGGGCTTGGCCCGGGGTCCCGCTCGCTCTTCCGAACCATCCGCAGAATGTCTGGCCGCCCCGTGGCGGTGAAAAAGGCAGCGGGACCCCGGGTCAAGCCTGGGGTGACGTCGTTCGTTTCTCACCTCCAGACGGATGAGTTCACTACCCGCTCAGCCCATCAATTTTGCTCAGCTCATATGCCCTATTTCTATAAATGTTGAGTTCGCAAAGGCTTGTCAGCCGAGACGAGAGGGTACCTCGCACGTCTGCCCACAATGAACATTGAGCCTCTGCATATTTCTTCCAAGCGGTTTGAGCCCTCCCGAGATATTGCCGCATTTCGGGGTCCACGCGCTTGAGAGCCGCGCGATATTCTTTGTCCACACGCCGTTGCCAGATTCGCGTTTGTTCCGACCAACAGGTTGCCGTGGGGACATCCGCATCCAGCTCGGCCTTACTGCAGTTCTTTTTCAGGAATTCGCGTTCGGTCATATTCCCGTAACCATGAGGTCCACGCGCTGTCCTTGAACCGGAAGCTGTCAGCGCAGCCGCGATAATGATTGCGAACATGTCTCCCCCTCCAGACTGCTACCGCCCCCGCGCGGCCATCCTTGCGACGGCGAACAATTCCCGCGCCATGATGGTCTCACCGACGCCGCGCTGGAGGCGGCCGGCGCGTTCGGCTTCCGCGAGGCGCGTGATGGCGCGGCCGAGCGTGTCGGTCGACCAGCGGCGGGCGAGATCCTCATTGTCCTTGCCGCCGCTCCAGCCGACACCCGCCTGCGACTGGGCGAGCTGGACGGCGCGCGACAGGGTGAGCCGGAGCAGGCCGGCGAGCGAGCCGCCATTCTGCTTGAGGCGGGACATCTCGTGCTCGGCGCCCCGCAGGTTGCCGGAGAGGACGACGCCGGCCGCCTTGAACAGATGTTGCTCCCCGCCCTCCGCCGCGAGTGCATCGAGCGCCTCGGTCGTCGCTTCCTGCGGGGTCTCGGGCGTCGCGTCGAGATAGAGGGCGAGCTTGTCGATCTCGCTGGTGAGAAGCCCGCGTTCACCGCTGGACAGGGCGACCAGCCGCCGGGCGAGATCGCTGGGCAGGACGAGGCCGCGCTCGCGCGCCATGCCGAGCGCGACCTGCTCGCCGCTGCGCGCATCGAGGGCATAGCTGATGATGCAGAGCGTGTCCGGGCGGCCGTCGCACAAGGCGAGGAGCTTGGCGTTCTTGCGCAGGTTGCCGGCGACCAGCACGACAGGGTCCCCACCGACGTCGTTGGCGAGAAAGGCTTCGACGGCAACGGCCGCCTCGTCGCCGACAGGGGCGACGCGGATCCAGCGCTTGTCACCGAACATGGAGATGGACGACGCCTCATCCGAAAGGCGCGCCGGATCGCGGGATAGCGTCGGGCCGTCGAGATCGACACGCTCGGTGCCGGGGCCGCCCAGCGCCTTCATCGCCTTGCCGAACCGGGCGGCAAGGGCCTCGCCGGCCGCCTCGTCGGGACCGTAGAACAGATAGAGGCGAATGGCGGGATTGGGCTTGTCGAGCGCCTTGAGCGCCTCGGCGCTGTCGCCCTTGAGGTTCATTGCCGGGTGGCGACCGCGACGCGCGACAGGATGCGGTCGGCGACGATCTGGGTCAGGCGCTCAAGCGCGCTGTTTTCGGCAGCAACGGTCGCATATTCGCTCGACGCAACGTCGATGCCGGCATCCCAGGCGGCAGTCTCGTCGACCAGCGTCTTGTCGTTGCTCATGTCGACCAGCTGGAAGCGCGCGCGCAGGGTGCGGCGCTCGCGCGTCACGCTGTCGTCGGCGCGAACGCCCAGGCCCTCGATATGGTCGTCGAGCGCGATGCGAAGCGAGTAGCGCGGCGCGGCCGTGCCCATGGCGGACAGGCGGTCCTTGATCGCATTGCCGAGCAGCCAGCCCGCCCTGCCCTCGATCGGCTCGACCTGAACGGCGGCCAGCGACTGCGCCGCGGCACCCTGCCCGCCATTGCTGTAGATGGGGCGCAGGCCGCAACCGGTGAGCGCGAGGATCAGGGCAAGGGCGGCAATAGCGCGCATCAGATCACCAGGTTGACCAGGCGATCGGGCACGACAATCACCTTCTTGGGCGTGGCGCCATCGAGCGCGCGCGCGGCATTGGGCGCGGCGAGCGCGAGGCTCTCTAGCGTTGCCTTGTCGGTGCCCTTGGCGACCGTGATCGTGTCGCGCAGCTTGCCCATGACCTGGATGGCGATGGTCACCTCGTCCTCGACCAGCAGGGCGGGATCGACTGCGGGCCACATGGCGTCCGCGATCAGGCCTTCCCGACCCATCTCGGCCCAGGCTTCCTCGGCGAGGTGCGGCGTCATCGGCGCCACCAGCAGCGGCAGGGTGCGGATCGCATTGGTCCGGCTCGCGCTGGGCTTGGCCTTCTCGATGGCATTGGTGAGCTCGTAGAGCTTGGCCACGGCCTTGTTGAAGCTGAGCGCCTCGATATCCTTGGCAACGCCGTCGATGGTCTGGTGCAGCTTGCGGTCGAGCGCCTTGTCCTCGCCGGTCGCGCTGCCGTCGACATCGCCGAGCAGGCGCCAGATGCGGTTGACGAAGCGCCACGCACCCTCGATGCCGGCCTCGCTCCAGGCAAGGTCGCGCTCGGGCGGGCTATCGGACAGCATGAACCAGCGTACGGCATCGGCGCCATAACGCTCGATGATCTCATCCGGGTCCACGACATTCTTCTTGGACTTGGACATCTTGATCACGCGACCGATCTCGATCGGCATGTTCCCGGCGCGGGTCTTCGCGGTGCCGCCTTCCAGCACGACCTCTTCCGGCGAATACCAGGTGGTGCGGCCGGACTGGTCGGTGCTGAAATAGGTCTCGTGCGTCACCATGCCCTGGGTGAACAGGCTGGCGAACGGCTCGGCCATGCCGATCATGCCGATATGCTGCAGCGCGCGGGTCCAGAAGCGGGCATAGAGCAGGTGCAGGATCGCATGCTCGATGCCGCCGATATACTGCCCGACCGGCAGCCAGCTTTCGGCCTCGGCGCGGTCGAACGGCTTGTCGGACGGCTGGCTGGCGAAGCGGATGAAATACCAGCTCGAATCCACGAACGTGTCGAGCGTGTCCGTCTCGCGCCGCGCCGGCTTGCCACAGCTCGGGCAATCGACATGCTTCCAGGTCGGGTGGCGGTCGAGCGGATTGCCGGGTACGTCGAAGGTGACGTCCTCGGGCAGGACGACGGGCAGGTCCTTCTTGGGGACGGGCACGACGCCGCAGCTTTCGCAATGGATGAAGGGGATCGGCGTGCCCCAGTAGCGCTGACGCGAGACGCCCCAGTCGCGCAGGCGCCAGACCGTGGTGCCCTTGCCCCAGCCTTCCGCCTCGGCGCGGCGGATGACTTCGGCCTTGGCGGCCTCAACAGTCATGCCGTCCAGGAAGCGCGAATTTACGAGCTTTCCGGGGCCCACATAAGCTTCATTGTGCACCGGCTTGGCTTCGTCGCCGCTGGCCGCGACCACGCGCTCGACCGGGAGCATATATTTGCGGGCGAAATCGAGGTCGCGCTGGTCATGCGCGGGCACGCCCATGACGGCGCCCGTGCCATAGTCCATGAGCACGAAATTGGCCACGAACAGCGGCATTTTCCACGTTGGATCGAAGGGATGGATAACCGAAAGACCGGTATCGTATCCCTTTTTCTCCTGCGTCTCGATCTCGGCCGCGGCGGTGCCGGTGCGGCGGCATTCCTCGGCGAAGCTGGCAAGGGCCTCGTCAGTCTCCGCCAGGGCCAGCGCGATCGGATGATCGGCGGCGATGGCAGCGAAGCTCGCGCCGAAGATGGTGTCGGGGCGGGTGGAGAAGACCTCCAGGCTGTCGATCTCGCCCACGGGCGCGTCGAGCTTGAAGGAGAATTGCAGGCCGACGCTCTTGCCGATCCAGTTCTCCTGCATCACGCGGACCTTCTCCGGCCAGCTCTCGAGTGTGTCGAGGCCGTCCAGCAGCTCGTCCGCAAACTCGGTGATCTTGAGGAACCACTGGCTCAGCTTGCGCTTCTCGACCAGCGCGCCGGAACGCCAGCCGCGCCCGTCGATCACTTGCTCGTTGGCGAGCACGGTCATGTCGACCGGGTCCCAGTTGACCGCGCTTTCCTTGCGGTAGACGAGGCCCGCCTCGTAGAGGTCGATGAACAGCGCCTGTTCCTGGCCGTAATAGTCCGGCTCGCAGGTGGCGAGTTCGCGCGACCAGTCGAGCGCGAAGCCGAGGCGCTTGAGCTGCGCCTTCATCGACGCGATGTTCGAGCGCGTCCAGCCGCCGGGATGGACCTTCTTCTCCATCGCGGCATTTTCGGCCGGCATGCCGAACGCGTCCCAGCCCATCGGATGGAGCACGTCATGACCCTGCATGCGGCGGAAACGGGCGAGCACGTCGCCCATCGAATAATTGCGGACATGGCCCATGTGGATGCGCCCCGAGGGATAGGGGAACATCTCCAGCACATAGGATTTGGGCGCGCCGGGGCGCTGGCCGGCCTTGAAGCTCTCGGCCTTGTCCCATGCCGCCTGCCAGCGTCCATCGGCCGCAGCGGGGTTGAAGCGACGTTCGCTCACTTGGCGCTCACCTTACGTCTCGTCTTTCCGGCCGCGCCGGGGCGGCGAAATCTCTACAGTCGGATCAGCCCCTGGCGCTGAGCTCACGGCGGCGCAGATCGCGCGCGTGAGTCAGGATCAGGTCCTCAAGCTTCTGGGTGGTGACCGCCTCGACCGGGGCATCGACCCACTGGCCGCCCTGCTGGAGCTGGCGGCTCGCGGCGACGCGCAGCGCATCCGCGCGCAGATCCTGGTCGAGGATCGTCACCGTCACCTTCATCCGTTCGCCCGGCGCACGCGGATTGATATACCAGTCGGTGAGGATCACGCCGCCTTCGCTGTCGACCTGGAGCATCGGCATGAACGACAGGGTGTCGAGCGCCGCGCGCCACAAATAGCTGTTCACGCCGATCTGGGTGATGCGCGACGCGGCAACGTCCGGCGCAGCCTTCACCTTGGTCTTGGCACAGCCGGCGAGCAGGCCGCTGACGGCGAGGGCGGCCAGCGCGACCGTGAAACGAGGGGAGCGAATACGAACCATGTCGTCCAATCCAGATAATGCCCGGGGCGGCCGGGTGTGTTCCCTGTGAAAGAGCCTCTATAAGGCGCACCCGCCGCCACACAAGCTGCAGTTTGTGCGCCGCAGGGACTGTGGAAAATCGGCCACGCGTGCGCAAAAAGGGAGCCAAATGCTGGCTCGGCCATTGTGCACATGCTAGAAGATCAACCCTGTTGATGAGTCGGACTCCGTGGGAGTCGGAGGAACGCGTGCGTTTGTGGGCTGCAAGATACATGGTGATGGGCGCAGGTTGCGCAGCGATCGCCGTCGCCCTGTCGCCTGCGATCGGCGCCGCCGTCTCGGGCACGCCAGCGTTCCAGGCCGGCAAGGTCTCGCTCAAGATGCTCGGCAGCATCGGCTCTTTCACGCCGGTGACGCGCGACGCGGAACTGGCCAAGGTCTATGCGCGGGCCGCGCGTGAATCGATGCAGTCGCGCGGTTTCCGCTTCACACCTGCCGTCGAGCACGGTGCTGGCGAGCGCTCGCTGACGGTGCTGGTGCGCGCGACGGGCGACGACAGCGTGCTGGTCAAGCGTCCGCAGCAGCCAGCCCCCACCACGAACATCGGCATCGCGCCGGTTGCCTACAGCATCGGCAAGGGCAAGGGCCTCGAGCGCTTCGCGGAGGAAGGTTCGATCGCAACGAAGGAACTGAGCCCGCTCGTCGATTCGCTGCAGATGCCGGGTTCCAACTTCAAGCTGCGCCAGACCAAGCCGGACCGCTTCTCGGCCAATATCCAGCTCGAAGCGCGCGACCAGACGGTCACCGCGCCGATCAACGAGACACCGCAGACGCTGGGGCAGGAAAAATCCTACAGCGTCGACGTGAACGGCTCGGTCTCGGTCACGCGCAACCTCGCCGTGCAGGCGGGCGTGCGCTACAAGGGCCCGGACAATCGCCTGAGCTCGACGCTCACAGACCAGGCGAAGGATAGCCAGGCGGTCTACGTCGGCACGAAGTTCAAGTTTTAAGCGCGCCGGGCAAATTCGATTGTTCCGCTGACTGGCGGCTATCCGGCATTTCGTCCAGAAGCAGACATTCAGGACACGACGACATTGCGGACCTCTGCCCGTCGTCACCCTGAACTTGTTTCAGGGTCCATGGTGAGATCGAAATCCGCGCTGAAAGGTCCATGGATGCTGAAACAAGTTCAGCATGACGATTGGTTTCCAAGGCCGCTCACCACCC
>DASWYL010000037.1:0-32490 GCA_036404995.1 Sphingobium sp.
GAGTCCTTGCCAAGCGTGATCTCGCCGGCATAGGAGCCCGCGCGGTCGGGCGTGGCGATGTCGCTCTTCACGAGCATCGCCTTGCCGATCCAGCTCGCCGCGTCGGAGAGGCGCGTGCCGGTCAACGAGTCCGAGATGCCCTGCAGCAGCTTGTTGCCGGAATTCTGATTCTCGAGCGACGTGAAGGTCGCCATCTGCTGGACCATCTGGTTGTTGTCCATCGGCGAGAACGGATCCTGGTACTGCAGCTGGGTCGTCATCAGGCGCAGGAAGCCGGCCTGGTCGATCGTCTGCACGCCCGTCTCCTTGGCCGCCGCTTTCTGCGGCGCGGAGAGGCCCGCCTGCGAATAAATGTCAGTAGAAACGGTCATTTGCCGAGCCTTATCGTTTCGAGCATGAGGGATTTTGCGGTCTGCATGACCTGCACATTGTTCTGATACTGGCGCGACGCCTCGACCATATCGACGAGCTCCGCGCTGGTATCGACGCCGGCCTCCCAGACATCGCCATTCTTGTCGGCGAGCGGGTGATTGGGATCGTGGCGCTTGGTTGCCGGCGTGTCCGATGTGACGACGCGCTCGACCTGCACTGTGGCGATGCCCGGCGTATCCGCAACGGTGCGGAACACCGGACGGATCGCGCGATAGGCGCCCGCCTCGCTGCCCGAGACAGCGCCGGCATTGGCCAGGTTCGAAGCGGTGGCGTTAAGACGCACGAGCTGGGCCGACATGGCCCGGCCCGAGATCTCGAAGATGCTGAGCGGCTTGTCCATGCTCATTCTCCCCGCAGCGCGCGTGTGATGGTGTTGAGGCGGCCCTCAAGGAAAGAGAGGGTCGTGCGATACTTCACGGCGTTTTCCGCAAAGAGCGTCTGCTCGGTCGACATCTCGACCGTGTTGCCGTCGCTGGATGGCTGCAGTGGCACGCGGTAGCCCATCGACTCCTTGAGCGCGCCGGCAACCGTGCCGCCCTGCGACTTGGTCGCCTGGGCGAGCGCGGTATCGAAATCGATGTCGCGCGCCTTGTAGCCAGGCGTGGATGCGTTCGCGATGTTGGAGGCAATAAGCTCCAGCCGCTGCGAACGCAGCTGAAGCGCTTTGCCATGGACGCCGAACAAACTGTCTTCGAGCGACATTTTTTCGTGCCTTCCCTTAAAGTCCTCTGGGCCGTGCCGTTCTGACGTCTGAATTGGACCGCCAGAGCCGGACCCTGTGCCCGCACGGGAATCAAAGCAAAGGCCGTGCCAATTCCGGTTTCCGACCGAAGCGGAAGCATGAGACACACGGGATTCCGCGCCTTTTTGGTAGCGGAGCGGCAAGGCCGGCAATTTTTTGCCGGTCGGCGGCAGCCTATTGCCGGTCGCCTTGGCCGTGGGCCTCAAGCCTGGGGATTGATGGGGCCAAATGAACGATATTCTGGGCCATCTGCTCTCGCCCTTCCCGCTTGTCATGGTGCTTGCCGGCGCAACTGCCATCGCGCTCATCCAGCAGGGCTTCGGCGCCCTCCCCGCCGCACTGGGCGCACTCAAGCCCCTGTTTTCCGCCAATCCCGACGAGGATCGCGACGGTGCCCGTGCCGTGCTGCTTCGCGCCGAGGAGACGGCGCACACGCATGACGTTTCGCGCATCGACCGCCTGCGCGCCCGCCAGCCCTTCCTCATCCAGGCGCTCGCTACCCTTGCCAATGCCCCCGACGTCGACCGTTTCGCCTTCTGGGCGGCTCAGGACATTGCCGACCGCCGCGGCCGTCACGAGCGCGCGATCGGCTTCTGGAATGCCATCGCCGATGCTGCCCCGGCCATGGGCATGGCCGGTACGATCATTGGCCTCATCGGCATGTTTGCGCGGATGAGCGACCCCGCGACGATCGGCCCGGCCATGGCGCTCGCGCTCATCGCGACCTTTGACGGCATGACCCTCGCCAACGCCCTTGCCGGACCGATTGCCGGCCGCTTGGCACGGCTTTCCGCCCGCGAACTCGAATGGCAGCGCGAAATCGCCGACCGCATGATTGCGCTGGCGCGGCGTGAAGTCGCCGCCAAGGCCGAAGAACCCGCGCATCGACGGCGCGGGCCGCGCGAAGTCGCATGACGACCCGGGAATTGGGCCGCGCCGGTCGTGCGCGCTGGGCGCTGAGCTTTGCCGACCTGAGCCTGCTGATGCTGGGCTTTTTCGTGCTTTTGCAAGCCAATCAGGGCACGCGCGATGAGGCTCTGGCTGGCCTCAACAGCTATTTCGCCGGCATGCAGGCGCCAAATCAGGTCGACCTGCCGGCCGCGCAGCTTTTCGCGCCGGGCGAAGCGCTCCTGTCCGCTTCCGGCCGCAATCGTCTGCTCGCGGCGGCGCGGCCCTTCGCGGCTGGGAAATCCGTGATCCGCATTCAGTCGCTCGGCCTTGCGCAGGGCGAGCATCGCTTCGACGCGTGGGACCTTTCAGCCGCGCGGTTGGGCGCGATTGCGCGGGCGCTCGTGGCCGCGGGCATTGCGCCCGATCGCATCCGCATTGCCGGACTTGCCGAACCGGACGGCAGCCCGTCCAAGAGCCAGACGATCCGGCTGGCCGAGTATAGCGAGCCGGCCGAATAGCCAGAACTGGCACGTTCCTTGCTGTTTTTCAGGCGAAGGGGCCGAGGGCCCGCAAGCGAACGGACTGCTAACATGCTCAACAATCGCCTGATTTCTCGCCTGTTTTTCGCCTTGGCCGTGCTGCTCGGCACGCCGGCCGTCGCGCAGCAGGGCTTCGAAAGCCTCGACAAGCTGGATAGCCTCGTCGCCATCACCGTCGGCGCCAATATCGGCGAACCGGGCGGCCCGGTGGCGCCGATCGACCGTCGCCTTCGGCTCAAGCCCTGCGGCCAGACGCCGAAGGTCGAAGGGCCGGTGTTCAGTGCGGCCATCGTGTCCTGCGCCGATGCGGGCTGGCGCCTTCGCGTTCCGCTGAATCTCACGCCGGCCCAGGGCACGGCGCCGGTCGCCACGGCCGGCATGCCGCGCATGGCCGCCGCGCCTGCTGCTGTTCAGTCGGCCGAAAAGGTCATCAAGAAGGGCGACCCGGTCGAACTGGTCGCCGGAAGCGAGGTTTTCAGCGTGTCTCGCCTGATGGTCGCGGACGAGGATGGCGCCGTCGGCGACATGATCCGTGTGCGCCAGGACACCAAATCTCCGCCGGTCAGCGCCCGTGTGGAAAAAGCCGGGCGCGTGCGCGCGCCGACAATTTAAGTTTTCTTGAACCGGTCCGTATATATGCGGGTCGGACAAGAAGGGATTTCGCGATGATCAAGCCTGTTGGCCAGCCAATCAATGGCGCAGTGGAGGCAGCAAAGCTGCGGGAAGCCGCGCAAACGCGTGCTTCTGCGCCTGCTCCCCAGGCTACGCAGGCTGCGGCTTCGGTCGTCGCGGAGACAGTCGCCACCCCCGCTTCTCGCATGGCCGCCCAGGGCGCGCCGGTCGATTCGGCCCGCATCGAGCGGGTGAAGCAGGCGATCGCGTCGGGCAAATATCCCGTCGATCCTGACAAGATCGCCGAAAAAATGCTCGATCTCGATCTGCCGGTTCCATCAACCCGACATTGAAGGGCAGCGGATCCCATGAGCCTGACCAAACTCATCGACGATCTCTCCGAAAATTCCGCAAAACTGCGCACTGCGATGCAGGGCGCCGACATCGCCTATATTGAGGACGCGGTGGATGGCTTCTGCGCATCGCTCGAAGCGGTGCGCGCGGTCGACCACTGGCCTGCCGATCCCGCTTTGCGCGCGAAGTTCGAGGCGCTGCAGCCCGAGCTTGAGCAATCGCGGGCACTGGCCCTGCTTCTGGCCGACATGAGCGGACAGATGCATGAACTGGCCTCCGCCCGCGCTCCGCAGGCCCGCCAGCAGCTTTACGGCCGCAGCGGCGAGCGCTTCGCCTGACGAGTTTTACGCTGATTGAAGCGAGATGAAGGCCGGGCGAACGCCCGGCCTTTGTTTTTCCGGGGCATGAAGCGCCGCGGAACAATGGTTAATTTTGGCACGCTTCTTGCTGCTTGACCGGTGGTACCAATACTGAGGTCAAGCCGGCACATGTCCGCATTCGATGGACTGAAATTCGATACAACCCGTTCCGCGCCTGGGCGCGTGACGAATGCGATCGCCAATGCGAGCCGCAGGACCGGCGTCGACTTCAATTATCTGCTGAGCCAGGCGCGCGTCGAAAGCTCGCTCAACCCCACTGCCCGCGCCGCCACCTCCAGCGCGACCGGCCTCTATCAGTTCATCGACCAGAGCTGGCTGAAGATCATCAACGATCATGGCTCGGAATATGGCATGGACTGGGCTGCCAACGCGATCCAGAAGACCTCGACCGGCAGCTATTATGTTGCCGACCCGCAGGTGAAGCAGCAGATCCTCGATCTGCGCAACCATCCCGAGACCGCCTCGGCCATGGCCGCGGAGCTCGCATCCGACAATCGCAACTACCTCGTCCAGCAGACGGGCCGCCAGCCGGAAGCCGTCGATCTCTATCTCGCCCACTTTCTCGGCGCAGGCGGCGCGGCCAAGTTTCTCAACAGCATGGCGAGCGCGCCCAACATGCCGGCTGCAGGCCTGTTCCCGGCCGCGGCGCGCGCCAATGCATCGATCTTCTACGACAAGGACGGCAGCCCGCGCAGCCTGGCCGACATTCGCGCCTCATTCGCGCAGAAGCTCAACGGTTCCTCGTCCGGCGGCTGGGAACTGCCCAGCACGGGCGGAAGCAGCTGGAGCCTGCCGGACGGCACGCGCATGGTACAGCCTGCAGATTACATGCGCATCGCGCAGGAGCGCCTCGCGATGGGCGATACCGGCACCACAACCAATCCCCTGTCGATGCCGCTGGCGGACACAGATTATGGCGATGGCGAAACGGGCAATGAAGGCGATGCCGCCCTGCTCAACGACATTCAGTCCCTTACGCTCGGCCGCGCGGTGAATGCCGCCAAGCCGAACGCCGAGGCCGCGCGCCTCGCCTATCTCATGCTTGCCACTCTCGGAAGGTAATCAGCCGACATGACCCGCAGCGAAGTCAACAGCAAGATCTGGTTGCGCACCGCAAAGAGCGCAATCCTGCCGATCGGCATCCTGCTGCTCGTCATGTTCATGGTCGTGCCGGTTCCGGCCATCATGCTGGACGTCGGCTTCATCACCAACATCATGATCAGCCTCGCGGTGGTCATGGTCGCGCTGAACGCCGCCAAGCCGCTCGATTTCTCCGCCTTCCCCACTGTCCTGCTGTTCACGACGTTGTTGCGCCTGTCGCTCAACGTCGCGTCCACCCGCGTCGTGCTGGTCAACGGCCACACCGGCGAAGCGGCGGCCGGCCATGTCATCGAATCCTTCGGCAGCTTCCTGATCGGCGGCGACTATGTCGTGGGCCTGTTCGTGTTCTCGATCCTCATGATCATCAACATGGTCGTGATCACCAAGGGCGCGGGCCGCGTCTCGGAAGTCAGCGCGCGCTTCACCCTCGACGCCTTGCCGGGCAAGCAGATGTCGATTGACGCCGACCTGAATGCCGGCCTCATCACCGTCGAGGAAGCCCGCGAGCGCCGCCAGGAAATCTCGCGCGAAGCCGACTTCTACGGTTCGATGGACGGTGCGTCCAAGTTCGTGAAGGGCGACGCCGTCGCCGGCGTGCTCATCCTCGCGATCAACATCATCGGCGGCATCCTCCTGGGCGTGATCAGCCACGGCCTCGACGTCTCGACCGCCGCGCGCACCTACGTGCTGCTCGCCATCGGCGACGCGCTCGTCGCACAGGTCCCGGCGTTGCTGCTCTCGATCGCCGCCGCCGCCATCGTCACGCGCGTCACCTCCGAGCATGACCTGTCCGGCCAGATCAGCTCTGAATTCGGTGTCGAAAAGGCGTGGGTCCCGGTCGCCGGCATCCTGGTCTTCCTCGGCATCATGCCGGGCATGCCGCATATCATCATCCTGCCCGCCGCCGCCGTCGCCAGTTTCATTGCCTGGAAGCTGCGCAAGGCGAGGCAAGCAAGGACCGCCGAGGCACCCGCGCCTCTCGCGCCCGTCGAGAACCCGGCGCATATCGAGTGGGCGGACGTTTCGGATGGCGCCGTCCTCGGCCTCGAGATCGGCTATGGCCTGATCGGCCTTGTCGACGAACGCAAGGACGCGCCGCTGATGAGCCGCATCACCGGCATCCGCCGCCAACTCTCGCGCGAGCTGGGTTTCGTCGTGCCGATGATCCGTGTGCGCGACAATCTCGCGCTCGGCCCCAACCAGTATCGCATCACCGTGGCGGGCGTCACGATGGGCGAAGACGAGATCTGGCCCGAAGACCTGCTCGCGCTCGACAGCGGCGACCTGCAGGGTACCGTCCATGGCCGCGCCGCGCGGGATCCCACATTCGGCCTCGACGCGGTCTGGATCGAACCGGCCCGTCGCAGCGAAGCCGTGGTTGCGGGCTATACCGTGGTCGATGCCTCGACCGTGGTCGCGACTCACCTCAACCATCTCATCCTGCAGAATGCTTCGGAAATGTTCGGCATGGACGAAGCGCGCAAGCTGGTCGACACGCTGAAGGAAGTTGCGCCACAGCTGGCCGACGGCCTGACGCCGTCGCCGCTCAGCCTTGCCCAGATCGCCGCGGCCTGCCGCGCGCTGCTGGCCGAAGGCGTGCCGCTCAAGGATTTCCGTCGCATCGCCGAAGCCATGGTCGATGGCGCGCGCCCCGACATGAACCCCGACATGCTTGTCGAGGCCATTCGCCAGCGCATCGGCTCGCTGATCATCCAGACGATCGTACCGGTGAAGATGCCGCTGCCGGTGATCACGCTGGACGGCGAACTCGAGGGCCTGCTCGCCCAGGCCATGCGAGTCGCGGGCGACGCCAAGCATCCGATCGAGCCGGCGCTGAGCCAGCGCCTCATCGAACAGGTCACCGACGCGGCACGGCCGCTCGTGCAGCAGGCCCGCAACTTCGCCATCGTGACGTCGCCAATGGCGCGCCGCGCGCTCTCGCGCCTGTTCCGGCCGCACCTGCCTGAAACGCCGGTCCTTTCTTTCCTCGAAATTCCGGACGGAAAGCCCGTCGAGGTCGTCGCGGTAGTGGGTCATGAAACCCGGATCCACCAAGAACGACTGCCCTCGGCAGCGTGATCGCAAAGCAACAGGGCGAGCAAGAGTAATGCCGTTAACGAACGACATACGCGCCGGAAAAGCTTGTTTAAGTCTTTTGCGCTAGGACGCCGCCATGCAAAGCGCAAAGCTTGAGGTCGCCAATCTGACATATGGGCGCAAGGCCGGGCCAAGTCCCGAGAGCCTGGCGCAGCAATATATGCCGCTCGTGCGCAAGATCGCCTGGCACGTCCACGGCCGCGTCTCCAGCGCCATCGAGATCGAGGATCTGCTGCAGATCGGCATGGTCGCGCTCGTCGAGGCGGCAAACAGCTTCGAGGATCGTGGCCACGGCTTTGCTGCATACGCGCAGATGCGCGTGCGCGGCGCGATGATCGACCATCTGCGGCGTCACGCCACCATCTGCCGCTCGGCCATGGCGCGCCGCAAGACCGTCATGGCGGCGCGCAAGGAGCTCGAACAGAAGACCGGCCGCGCGCCCAGCGAGTCCGAAGTCGCGGCCCATCTCGGCCTCGATGCCGCGGCCTATCGCGAACTGGTCGACGGCACCGATTCGGCGCAGCACCAGAGCATCGACGAGGTCTATTCCGACCAGTCCATGTGGTTCGCGGACGTCTCCGAGCGCGCCGACGACATGCTGGAGCGCGAGTCGCTCAAGAAGGCGATTGCGAGCTGCATCGCGGACCTGCCCCAGCGCGAGGCCATGGTGCTGCAGCTCTATTTCGTCGAGGAAATGAATCTCGAGGAAATCGGCCTGACGCTTGAGATCGGTGCGGCCCGCGTCTGCCAGATCAAGAAGGCCGCGCTCGACAAGCTGCGTGCGCGCCTCGCCGACTGGAACTGAAGTCCCGGAAACTTAAGGACGGCTCGCAAGTTATTGCACCAGGTAATCCAACCTGGAGTAATATTCATGGCCGATTCAAAGGAAGTGATCGTCGAGCGTTCCGGCGGCAATGGCCTGATGGCCATCATCGCAATCCTCATTGTCGCACTCATTGCGGCTGGCGCATTCGTGCTCATCAACAACAAGAGCGACAAGGACACGGCCATAACGACTGCAGCCCACCAGGTGGGTGATGCGGCTGAAAAGGCTGGCGACGCTGCGCAGGACGCGGTGAAGAAATAAGCTGCTGCGGCAGGTCGGACGGTTCGCGCCGTCCGACTAGCCCCCCCGCCCCGCTTGGGCTAAAGCGCGGCCATGTCCGCAACCTACACGCTCGATACATCGACCAGTCGCGCCAATCCGACGCCGGCGCCGATGCGTCGTCTCACCATTCCCGCCATCCGCGCCCGCAAGGTGGACGGCGTCACGGCCGAGCCGATCGTGATGCTGACGGCCTACACGGCGCGGCAGGCGCAGTTGCTCGATCCGCATTGCGACATGCTGCTCATCGGGGATTCGCTGGGGCAGGTGATCTATGGCCTGCCGTCCAGCGTTCCGGTGACGCTCGACATGATGATCGCCCATGGCGCGGCGGTCGTGCGCGGCAGCTATCACAGTGCCGTCATCGTCGACATGCCGTTCGGCAGCTATGAGGAATCGCCCGCGCAAGCTTTTGCCAGCGCGTCGCGCGTGCTCAAGGAAACGGGCGCAGCGGGCGTCAAGCTGGAAGGCGGCGCAGCGATGGCCGAGACGATCGCCTTCCTTGGCGCGCGCGGCATCCCGGTCTGCGGCCATGTCGGGCTGACCCCGCAGGCGATCAACATGCTCGGCGGCTATGGACCACGGGGCAAGGATGCGGCGGAGGCGGCCAAGATTCTGGCCGATGCCAGGGCGATCGCCGATGCAGGCTGTTTTGCTATGGTCATCGAGGGCGTGCTGCCGGAAATCGCCGACGCTGTCACCGCTGCCGTCCCCTGCCCCACGATCGGCATCGGCGCCTCGGCGGCATGCGACGGCCAGGTGCTCGTGACCGAAGACCTGCTCGGCCTGTTCGAGCGCACGCCGCGCTTCGTGAAGCGCTATGCCGACATCGCCGATATCATCGGCAAAGCTGCGGCGGAATACGCGGCCGACGTGCGCGCCCGCACTTTCCCGGGACAGGATCAGCTTTATGGCAAGAAAAAGTGATTTGCACCCGGTTCAGCCGCCGCTAAGGTCCGCGCCCGCACAGCCTGAGCACCCCTTTCCCACGCCTGGAGACCGAATTTGGCCCTGACGCCAGAGAGTAGCGACGCACTTCTTCGCGAAGTCGACGATGCCGTCCGCCGCGATGAAGTCCTGTCTTTCTGGAGCCGCTACGGCCGCCTCGTCGTGGCCGGTGTAGGCGTGGCGCTGGCCGGCTATGGCGCATGGCTGTTGTGGACGAGCCACCAGCACAGCGTCGCCGAGCGCAACAGTGAAGAATTTGCCATCATGCTCAAGGCCGCCCAGGGCACGCGGCTCGATGAAGAGAATTACGGCAAGCTGACCAAGAACGGCACGAGCGGCTACAGAAGCGAAGCCGAGCTGGTCAAGGCCGCGCTCGCTTCGGGCAAGGACGACGTGAAGGGCGCAATCGCAACCTATGACGCGCTCCGAGCCGACAGCAGCGCGCCCGGGCCGGTCAAGGAGCTGGCGCTCATCCGCCGCACCGCGCTCAACTTCGACAACATGAAGCCGCAAGAGGTCATCGACGCGTTGAAAGACCTTGCCGTC
This sequence comes from Sphingobium sp., assembly GCA_036404995.1. Classification (GTDB taxonomy): domain Bacteria; phylum Pseudomonadota; class Alphaproteobacteria; order Sphingomonadales; family Sphingomonadaceae; genus Sphingobium. The sequence goes on from DASWYL010000037.1 coordinate 9,748, forward strand.
CCGGGCAATCCGTGGTTCGGCAGCGCGGGCGAAATGACGGCTTTGTCCTATCTCAAAATGAACAAGAAGCGGGAGGCGGGCGAGCTGTTCGCCAGCATGAACCGCGACACGACGGTGACCGACACGATCCGGCAGCGCGCGGGCCAGATGGCCGGCATGCTCGGGGTGTCGCTCGATACGATCAAGCCCATCGGAGAGGAATGAGTGGCAATGCCCTTTAAGTCGGCCCCCGGGGCCATGCGGCACGGCGCCATTCTCGCTGCCCTCGCACTGACCGGCCTCGTGCTTTCGGGCTGTTCGCACGGTCCGAAAAAGGCGGGCGGGCCCAAGACGCCGATCTTCGGCGAACGCACGTCCATTCTCGGCGGGACCGAACTCGGCAAGGCCGACGAAACCCTGAGCGAGACTCCAGTAATTGTTCCCGATCCGGTCGAGAACGCGGATTGGCCGCAGCCCGGCGGGGCCGCATCGAAGGCGGTCGGCGGCGTCGCGCTTGGCGCCGGCACGAAGCGGGTGTGGGAGGCCTCCATCTCGGGCGGCAGCACGCGCGCGAAGCTGGCCTCCGCGCCGGTCGTTGCGGGCGGCAGGCTCTATGTCATCGATTCCGAAGCCGTGATCCACGCCTTCGATGCGAAGACCGGCAAGCCCATCTGGGACAAGAGCGTCCGCGCGCCGGACGACACGGGCCATATCGAATTTGGCGGCGGCGTCAGCGTCGAGGGTGACAAGCTCTATGCCTCGACCGGCACCGGCGACGTGCTTGCCCTGCAGGCGTCGGACGGCAAAATTCTCTGGAGCGTCCGTCCGGGCGGCCCGCTGCGCGGATCGCCGACCATCTCGCTCGGCAATGTCTACGTGATGAGCCAGGACAACCAGCTCTACGCGCTCAACGAGACCGATGGCGCCGTCGTCTGGCAGGATTCGGGTACCATTCAGTCGACCGGCGTGTTCGGAGTCGCTGCTCCCGCAGCCGCACAGGGCTCGGTCGTCGCGGGCTACAGCTCGGGCGAACTGAGTGCATATCGCTATGAAAATGGCCGTGCACTGTGGGGCGACGCGCTCAGCCGCACCAATATCAGCACCTCGGTTTCGACACTGACCGACATCGACGCCGATCCCGTGATCGATCGCGGCCGCGTGTTCGCGATCGGCGAAGGCGGACGCATGGCCTCCTATGAGCTGGTCAGCGGCCAGCGCCTGTGGGAGCTCAACATCGGCGGCATCGCAACGCCGCTGGTCGCGGGCGAATGGGTGTTCGTGGCGACCGACAAGGGCCGCCTCTATTGCATCGCGCGAACGGCGGGCAAGGTGCGCTGGATCTCCGAGCTGGGCGGTTTCCGTGATCCCAAGGGCAAGAAGAATCCGATCCGCTGGTATGGCCCGATCCTCGCCGGCGGCAAACTGATCCTGGTTTCGACCGCCGGCCGCATGGCCTTCGTCAATCCGGCGGATGGCAAGATTCTCTCGCAGCGCGCCATCGGCGACGGCGTGTCGCTGCCGCCGGTCGTCGCAGACAAGATGCTCTATCTGCTGACGCAAAACGGCCGCCTGATCGCGTACCGCTGATGCGCCGGTCCGCGCCCCTTCTCCGATGAGCGCGAGTCCGCTTCCTGTCGTCGCCATTATCGGGCGGCCCAATGTCGGCAAGTCCACCCTGTTCAACCGGCTGGTGGGCAAGCGGCTGGCGCTCGTCGACGACATGCCCGGCGTGACGCGCGACCGGCGCGAGGGCGACGCCGAACTGCTGGGCCTCAAGTTCAAGATCGTCGACACGGCGGGCTTCGAGGAGGACGATGCCTTGTCCCTCCCAGGCCGCATGCGCGCGCAGACCGAAGCGGCTGTGCGCGGCGCGGACGTCGCGCTCTTCATGATCGACGCGCGCGCGGGCGTCACGCCGCTCGACGAGCATATCGGCCGCTGGCTGCGCGCAGGCGACACGCCGGTCGTGCTCCTGGGCAACAAGGCCGAGGGCGCGGCGGCCGAGCCGGGCCTCATGGAATGCTATGCGCTCGGCTTCGGTGAACCGGTCGCCTTCTCCGCCGAACATGGCCAGGGCCTTGCCGATCTCTTCCAGGCCCTCCGCCCGCATATCGAGCGCGACGACGAGGTCGTTGACGAAGAGACGGACGAGGAAGAGCCGGACGACAACGCGCCGCTCAAGCTTGCCATTGTCGGCCGTCCCAATGCCGGCAAGTCGACGCTCATCAACAAGATCCTCGGTGAGGACCGCCTCATCACCGGGCCTGAAGCCGGCATCACCCGCGACAGCATTTCCGTCGACTGGGTCTGGCATTCACCGGACGGCCGCGACCGCGACGTGCGCCTGATCGACACCGCCGGCATGCGCAAGCGCGCCAAGGTGCAGGACAAGCTCGAGAAGCTGAGCGTCGCCGATGCACTCCATGCCATCGATTTCGCCGAAGTCGTCGTGCTGCTGCTCGACTCGACCAAGGGCCTCGAGGTTCAGGACCTCAAGATCGCCGACAAGGTGCTGCAGGAAGGCCGCGCGCTGATCATCGCGCTCAACAAATGGGATGTCGCCGACAATGGCTCGGCACTCTATCAGGGCGTCCGCAAGGCGCTGGACGAAAGCCTCGCGCAGGTTCGGGGCGTGCCGCTGCTCACCATTTCCGGCGCGACCGGCAAGAATATCGACCAGCTCCTGCAGGCTGCGTTCGATACACGCGCGGCCTGGTCGCAGCGCGTGCAGACCAGCTTGCTCAACCGCTGGTTCGACACCGCCCTCGAAGCCAATCCGCCGCCGGCGCCCGGCGGCAAGCGCATCAAGCTGCGCTACATCACCCAGGCCCGCACCCGTCCGCCGACTTTCGTGCTGTTCGGGACGCGACTTGACGAGTTGCCGGAAAGCTATCGCCGTTATCTCATCAACGGCATCCGCAAGGAACTGGGCTTCGGCGCCGTGCCGGTGCGCCTCAACCTGCGCTCGACGGTCAACCCCTTTGACCGAAAGAAGTGAAGACGAACGGCGCCTCGTAGACGCGCGCGGCCTCAAATGCCCATGGCCTGTGCTACGTGCCGCCCGCGCGATGCGGGAGTGCGACGCGATCCTGCTGCTCGCCGACGATCCGGTCGCGCTGGTCGACGTCCCGGTGCTCGCCAAGGCGAACAGCTGGTCTCTCATCCTTATGGACGAGGGCGATCATCACCGATTTCAACTGTCAAAAACAGGGCGTTAAGCCTGCCTTTACTGCATATGGTGATAATAGGATCGGATAAGTCCCAGAGCTTTACGTTCCAGGTGCGACCATATGTCCTATTATTATTCGATCCCGGTGGTGGCGGAAGCCGAACTTGCCGAGGCCCGCAAGATGCTCGGAGCCGGTCTGGCCCGGATTCTTGGCTATTATGAAGAGGACGGCGCCAAGTCGATCGCCGCGATCGAACAGGCGCTCGCTGGCGAGAATGCCGCCGCGATGGTCATCCCGGCCCACACCCTGAAGGGCGAGTCGCGCCAGTTTGGCGCCAGCCGCCTGGCCGAACTGGCCGAAGTGATCGAGAAGGCGGCGCGCCGCTGCCTCGAGGAGCACAAGGCGCCCACCGAGGTGGCCAGCGAAGTCGCCATGTTGCGCGGATGCTTCGCCGAAACGCTCGACCGGCTCAAGGCCGCCGCACCGCAGGTGAGCCCCAACCCCTCGCTCCTGGCCACGCCGCACATGGCGCGCGCCACGCCTTTCGCTGCCGGCCCCCGCACATTCGGCCGACGCAACGGCTGAAATCAGCTCATTGCTGCGTTATAAAGGCGTAGTTTTGCGCATTGCTTCGTGTACGTGAAGAGCACGCGCATACGAAGGTTTGCCCTTGCCACGAGCGCAAAAAATATGCAGTAAGACATACGAATTTACAGGGCCAATGAGCTTGGGAGAAAGGTGCGCATGAACGACGTCAAGGCCAAGCGGCTGGACGAGATCATAGCGTCTCACAGCCGCCGCGAAGGGCCCCTCCTCCCGATCTTGCACGACGTCCAGGCCGAATTCGGCTGCGTCGACGACGACGCCAAGCGCACCATTGCGAAGGCCCTGAACCTCTCGCGCGCCGAAGTGCATGGCGTGGTCAGCTTCTATCACGACTTCAAGGCTGAGAAGGCGCACCAGCCCGTGCTGAAGCTTTGCCGCGCCGAAGCCTGCAAGGCGCGCGGCGTCGAGGCGCTGGTCGCCGGCGCGGAAGCGGCCGCCAAGGGTCGCGTCGAGATCGAGACCATCTATTGCCTGGGCCTCTGCACGGTCGGCCCCAATGCCATGGTCGGCAAGCAGGTCCATGCGCGCCTCGACGGGCCGAAGCTCGCCGCGCTGATCGAGGAGATGGTGTGATGGCCACCATTCGCATTTCCGACGACGCCCTTGCCATTGCCTGTGGCGCAGACGACGTTGCCGCCGCCTTCGAAAAGGCCGGCCACACGGTCGAGCGCGTGTCCAGCTGGGGCATGCAGTGGCTCGAGCCGCTGGTCGAAATCGACGGCAAGGGTTTCGGCCCCGCCTCCCCGGAGGACGTCGCCGCCATTATCGACGGCAGCTCGCCACTCGCCATCGGCACGATTGCCGAACATCCCTGGATCGCCAGCCAGCAGCGCCTCACCTTCGCCCGCGCCGGCAAGACCCGGCCGACCAGCCTCGAGGATTACGAAGCGACCGGCGGCTGGAAGGGTCTGAAGCGGGCAAAGGAGATCGGCGCCGACGCGACGATCCAGGAAGTCATGGATTCGGGCCTGCGTGGCCGCGGCGGTGCGGGCTTCCCGACCGGCATCAAGTGGAAGACCGTGGCCGGTGCCAAGGCCGACCAGAAATATATCGTCTGCAACGCCGACGAGGGCGACAGCGCGACATTCGCCGACCGCATGGTCATGGAGGGCGATCCCTTCATGCTCATCGAGGGCATGGCGATCGCCGGCTTCGCGACCGGCGCGACGCGCGGCTACATCTATTGCCGCTCGGAATATCCCCATGCCATCGCCAAGCTCGAAGCAGCGATCAGGCTCTCGGCCCATATCGTCGCCCCCTTCGTGCTCGAAGTCCGCGAGGGTGCGGGCGCCTATGTCTGCGGCGAGGAGACCTCGCTGCTCAACAGCCTCGAAGGCAAGCGCGGCGAAGTGCGCGCCAAGCCGCCGATCCCGGCGCTGGTCGGCTTGTTCGGTCGCCCAACGATCGTCAACAATGTCCTGAGCCTGGCAGCCGTTCCTTATATCCTGTCTGAAGGCGGCAAGGCCTATGCCGACTATGGCATGGGCCGTTCCCGCGGCACCATGCCCGTGCAAATCGCGGGCAATGTGAAGCAGGGCGGGCTCTACGAGACGGCGTTCGGCATCACGCTTGGCGAGCTGGTCAATGAGATCGGCGGCGGCACCGCTAGCGGTCGCCCGGTCAAGGGCGTGCAGGTCGGCGGCCCGCTCGGCGCCTATCTCCACCCCGAGCAGTTCGACATCCCGTTCGACTACGAGGCGTTCTCTGCGGTCGACGCGCTGATCGGCCATGGCGGCATCACCGTCTTCGACGACACGGCCGACATGGCGGGCATGGCCCGCTTCGCCATGGAGTTCTGTGCCGTCGAAAGCTGCGGCAAGTGCACGCCCTGCCGCATCGGTTCGACCCGCGGCAAGGAACTGATCGACCGCATTCTCGATCGCGTTCCGCGCAACCGGGATGACGTCGAGACCCTGCCGCAGATGCACAACGCGCCCACCGGCCAGCGCAGCCTTGAGGACGAGATCACGCTGCTCGAGGACCTGTGCGAGACGATGAAGTTCGGCTCGCTCTGCGCGCTCGGCGGCTTCACGCCCTATCCGGTGATGAGCGCGCTCAAGCACTGGCCTGAGGATTTCGGCGCCCGCGTGACGGAGGCGGCCGAATAATGAGCTGTTGCGTCGGCCTGCTCGGCATCGATCGGAGCGCCGTTCTCGGCGCGGTGATCGCTGGCGGCAAGTCGACCCGGTTTGGCAGCGACAAGGCGCTGGCGCGGCTGCGCGGCCGCACCTTGATCGATCAGGTTGCCGAGACGCTGGCTGAACAGACCGCCGAAGTCGTAGTCGTGGGCCGCGAGCATGACGGCATGCAGAGCGTCGCCGACAAGCCCGGCCCGGACATGGGTCCGCTGGCCGGCATCGCCGCCGCGCTGAGCGAGGCGCAGGCACGCGGCTATGCCGCCGTGCTGACCGCGCCCTGCGATTCCTACGATCTTCCGGACGACCTGCGCGAGCGGCTCTTCCCCTACCCCGCTTATGTGGCGACGCTGCCGGTCGTCGGGCTTTGGCCCGCTTTCGCCGCAGCGGACGCCCTCGCCATCCTTGAAAGTGACGAAAATCACTCCATCAAGGGCTTTGCGGCGCGGATTTCCGCGCGCGCCGTGCAATTGCCGCGAGATCCTGTTAATATCAACACCGCTGCTGACCTCGAAAGAGCACAACGCCATGGGCTATGAATCACAAGCCGATTTCGGCACTCCCGCATCCACCTCGGAAAAGATGGTCACCCTGACCATCGACGGGCGCTCGGTGACCGTGCCGGAAGGCACGAGCGTCATGCGCGCGGCGGCGGAATGCGGCGGGTCGATCCCCAAGCTCTGCGCAACGGACAGCGTGAAGAGCTTCGGCTCCTGCCGCCTCTGCCTCGTCGAGATCGACGGTGCGCGCGGCACGCCCGCGAGCTGCACCACGCCGGTCGGCGAAGGCATGAACGTGCATACCCAGACCCCGCGCCTGCAGAAGCTGCGCAAGGGTGTCATGGAGCTCTACATCTCCGACCACCCGCTCGACTGCCTGACCTGCTCGGACAATGGCGATTGCGAGCTGCAGGACAATGCCGCCGCCGTCGGCCTGCGCGACGTGCGCTACGGCTATTCTGGCGAGAATCACATGGGTCTCGCGCCCGACATTTCGAACCCCTATTTCGACTTCGACCCCAGCAAGTGCATCGTCTGCTCGCGCTGCGTGCGCGCCTGCGACGAGGTGCAGGGCACGCTGGCCCTGACCATCGATGGACGCGGCTTCGGCTCGAAGGTTTCCGCCGGCACCAGCCTCGACGATTTCCTCTCGTCCGAATGCGTCAGCTGCGGCGCCTGCGTGCAGGCCTGCCCGACCGCGACGCTGCAGGAAAAGTCGATGAAGGAGATCGGCAAGCCGGAGCGCGCCGTCGTCACGACCTGCGCCTATTGCGGCGTCGGCTGCACCTTCCGCGCCGAAATGCGCGGCGAGCAGCTGGTGCGCATGGTCCCCTGGAAGGATGGCAAGGCCAATCGCGGGCATAGCTGCGTCAAGGGTCGCTTCGCCTGGGGCTATGCCAATCACCAGGACCGCATCACCAAGCCGATGATCCGCAAGTCCGTGGACGATCCGTGGCAGGTGGTGAGCTGGGACGAGGCGATCGCCTACACGGCCAGCGAGATCAAGCGCCTGAAGGACAAGCATGGCGCCCGCGCGCTGGGCGGCATCACCTCGTCGCGCTGCACCAACGAGGAAAGCTTCCTCGTCCAGAAGATCATCCGCGCCGGCTTCGGCTCCAACAACACCGACACCTGCGCCCGCGTCTGCCACTCGCCGACCGGTTACGGCCTCTCGACCGCGTTCGGCACCTCGGCCGGCACGCAGGATTTCGACAGCGTCATGGACAGCGACGTGATCCTGGTGATCGGCGCCAATCCGACCGACGCGCACCCCGTGTTCGCCAGCCGCATGAAGCGCCGCATCCGCCAGGGCGCCAAGCTGATCGTCATCGATCCGCGCCGCATCGACCTGGTGCGCTCGGCCCATATCGAGGCGGACTATCACCTGCCGCTCCAGCCCGGCACCAATGTCGCCGTGCTCACCGCGATCGCGCATGTGATCGTGACCGAGGGCCTCGCCAACGAAGCGTTCATCAAGGAACGTTGCGATTGGGACGAATATCAGGATTGGGCGCGTTTCGTGTCCGATCCCAAGAATTCCCCTGAATTCCTGGAGCCGGTCACCAAGGTGAAGGCCGAGGATCTCCGCGGCGCAGCCCGCCTCTATGCGACCGGCGGCAACGGCGCGATCTATTATGGCCTCGGCGTCACCGAGCACAGCCAGGGCAGCTCGACCGTGCTTGCCATCGCCAATCTCGCCATGGTGACCGGCAATATCGGCCGCCGCGGCGTGGGCGTGAACCCGTTGCGCGGCCAGAACAACGTGCAGGGCAGCTGCGACATGGGCAGCTTCCCGCATGAGCTTTCCGGCTACCGCCACGTCGCTGACGCGACGGTGCGCAAGCAGTTCGAGGATGATTGGGGCGTCACGCTCGATCCCGAGCCCGGCCTGCGCATCCCCAACATGCTCGACGCGGCCGTCGATGGCACGTTCAAGGTGCTCTACTGCCAGGGTGAGGACATCCTCCAGTCCGACCCGAACACCCATCATGTCGCGGCCGGCCTCAAGGCGATGGAATGCGTCATCGTGCAGGACCTGTTCCTGAACGAGACCGCCAACTACGCGCATATCTTCCTGCCCGGCTCGACCTTCCTCGAGAAGAACGGCACGTTCACCAACGCCGAGCGCCGCATCCAGCTTGTCCGCAAGGTGATGGAGCCGGCCAACGGCTATGAGGACTGGGAAGTCACGCAGCTCCTCGCCAACGCATTGGGCTGCGGCTGGGACTATACCCATCCGAGCCAGATCCTCGACGAGATCGCCCGCCTCACGCCGACCTTCACCGGCGTCAGCTGGGATCGCCTCGACAAGGAGGGCTCGCTCCAGTGGCCGGTGAACGAGAAGTTCCCGGACGGCTCGCCGATCATGCACGTCAACGGCTTCGTGCGCGGCAAGGGCAAGTTCGTCGTCACCGAATATGTGCCGACCGACGAGAAGACCGGCCCGCGCTTCCCGCTGCTGCTCACCACCGGCCGCATCCTCAGCCAGTATAATGTCGGCGCGCAGACCCGCCGCACCGAGAACACCGCCTGGCATCCCGAGGACATTCTCGAAATCCATCCCATCGACGCGGAAGATCGCGGCGTGAAGGATGGCGACTGGGTGAAGCTGGCGAGCCGCACGGGCGAGACCACGCTACGCGCGCTCATCACCGATCGCGTGGCGCCGGGCGTCGTCTACACGACCTTCCACCACCCCTCCGCGCAGGTGAACGTCGTCACCACCGAATATTCGGATTGGGCGACCAATTGCCCCGAGTACAAGGTGACCGCCGTGCAGATCACGCCGTCCAACGGCCCGACCGACTGGCAGGAAGACTATGCCAGCTGGGCGGAGCGCTCGCGCCGGATCAAGGCCGAGATCACGGCTGAAGCGGCGGAGTAAGCGGTATGGATATCACCCGCCTGACCTACATGGCCAACCAGATCGCCCGCAATGTCGAGGCGCGCGGCCATGACATCGCCGTGACCGACACGGCGACGCACATCATCAAGTTCTGGGACCCGCGCATGAAGGCGGCGATGCTCAACGGCGACCGCTCCGGTCTCTCGCCGATCGCCGCCGAGGCGATGCAAAAGGTCGAGGCGGACGTGGCGGCCAAAGCCGCCTGATGACGGTATCGTCCGGGCTGACGGCAATACGGCCGGACGGTTCGACCCGCCCGGCGGGGCGCCCATTCGCGCCCGAAATCCCGGTCGCACTCGAATATAACGGCCTCTCCTACGCGGTCATGATGGCGAGCCCATTCGACCTCGAGGACTTCGTCACCGGCTTTGCGCTGACCGAGGGCCTGGCGGGCTCGGTTGACGACGTGACGGGCATCGACATTGCCGAGACCGACAAAGGCTGGATTGCACGCGCGACAATCCTGTCGCTGGCGGTCGAGAAGCTCCAGGAACGGGTTCGCGCCCGCGTCGCGGAATCCAGTTGCGGCCTGTGCGGCATCGACAATCTCGAGGTGATCGCAAAGCCCCTGCCCCCGGTCGCACGGCACGATCCGATCGCGCCGGCCGCCATTTTCGCGGCACTGAGCGCCATTCGCGACCTGCAGCCCGGCAATCGGGCGACCGGCGGCATGCACGCCGCTGCCTTCGTGCGCGCGGACGGCGAGATCGTCGCGGTGCGCGAGGATGTCGGCCGCCACAATGCCCTCGACAAGCTGATCGGCGCCATGGCGCGCGCCGCCACGCCCCTCGCAGGCGGATTCATTCTCTCGACCGCACGCTGCAGCTACGAGATCGTGGAGAAGGCCGTGAAGGCCGGCGCGACCACCTTGGTCACCATCTCGGTGCCGACCAGCATGGCCGCCGAGCGAGCGCTTTCTGCAGGCCTCTCGCTCTTCGCCCTCGCCCGACCCGACGAGATCCTGCAAGTCGTGCCGTGATGCAGATTGTTCCAGACGATCTCTCCAGCCCCGCAACGCGCGACCTCCTCGCCTTTCATCACCAGCAGATGCATGCCGCCTCCCCGCCCGGCACGGCCTTCGCGCTTGACCTCTCCGGCCTCCAGCAGCCTGGCATCACGGTCTGGACGCTGCGCGAGGGCGATACTGTGCTCGGCATCGGCGCGCTCAAAGCGCTGCCCGACGGCACGGGCGAACTGAAATCGATGCGCACCCACCCTGATCACCTCCGCAAGGGTGTGGCGCGGACGCTGCTGGAGCATATCATCGGTGAGGCAAAGCGGAGCGGCATGAACCGCCTCAGCCTGGAGACCGGCACCGGTCCCGATTTCGAAGCGGCTCTCACGCTCTACCGGCAGCGCGGCTTCGTCGAGGGCGGGGCATTCGGCGACTATGCCGCCGTCGCGAACAGCGGCTTCAACCGCTTCTTCCATCTGGAACTGCCGTCGGTCTGAGTCGATCAGAAATGCCTATTTCGATAGGCATAATGAAGGCGCAGCGCCGTATGCAATATTTCCAACATTTCACGAAAAAAGGGCGGAAAACCAACGCTCAACAGAAGTGAAGCTGTTGAGGTGTTTCCCGCCCCTTTCAGAAGGATTTTCGGTGGCTCAGGCCCTGCCTGCCATCACGTCATCACCGTCGCGCTCGGGCAGCATCAGGAACAGCACCAGCGAGGCGATCGAGCCCATGGCCATGATGATCGAGACCGTGAGCAACTGGTCGTTGCCCAGCCACGTGAACAGCGCCCCCGCAATGATCGGGCTGCCAGCCGCGCCGAGCCGGCCGACGCCGAGCACGAAGCCCGTCCCGGTCGCGCGTGCATGGGCCGGGAAGCCACGGGCGAAGGCGGCATAGTAGCCGCTGATCGCCGCATTGGTGAAGAAGCCGGTGATGATCGTCGCCCACTGCCAGCCGCTCAGCGTCTCGCGGCCCATGCCGAACGCGGCCACCGCTACAGCGCCAATCAGGAGCATCAGTGCCGTCGGCCACCTCACACCCAGCCGGGCCATGATGAAGCCGAACAGCAAGCTGCCGAGGAAGCCGCCGACATTGGCCCAGGTCAGCACGGTCGCGGCCACGTTGGGCGGGTAGCCCGGCGGATAGTCGGCCACGATCTGCACCGCGAACTTGAGGATGTAGTAGAAGGTGATCGTATGAAACATGTAGCCGAACGCCAGCAGCAGCGTGACCGGCCGCAGCTTGGGATTGGACAGGATGTCGGTGACCTTGGGCTTGGCGCTCTTCGCCACTGCCGGGGGCAGAGCATCGATCGCCGGCTTGCCGAAGGCAGCAAGCGTCTTGTTGACGCCCGTCAGGTTCTCCTTGCTGGCCTGGTAGGCGGCCGTCTCCGGCATCACCAGCATCACGATCGGGATGAGGATGGCCGTCACGATCGCACCGAACTCGAAGACCGATCGCCAGCCGAAATCGGGCAGGAGCCATTCGGACGCCGCGATGCCGCCGATGATCGCACCCAGCGGATAGCCAGCGACATAGGCGCCGATGGCGGTCTTGCGCCACTGGCTGTTGGAGCTTTCAGCGGTCACTGCGTTGGTCGCTGCCAGCATGCCGCCAATGCCGATGCCGGTGAGGAAACGGAAGGCGACCATGGGCGTCACCGCGTCGGCGATGCTCGCAAGGAACATGCCTCCAGCCATGATCACAAGGCAGGCCAGCATGGTGAGCTTCCGGCCGTACCGGTCGGCAACGCCGCCGAGCAACACGGAGCCGAAGCCCATGCCAACCAGTTCTGCCGAAAGAACGAGGCCGAGCTCCGAACGGGGAATGCCCCATTCCTTGGAAATGCCGGGCGAGGCGAAGGCGCTGGAGAGCACGTCGAAGCCGTCGAGTGCGTTCAGCAGCACCATCAGGATCACGACGATCCATTGTCGCATCGACATCGGACTGTTGTCGATCACCTGGCGTGGATCAGTTGCGGCCATGTCGTTCGTCCCCTCCGAATTTGTCATTGTTGCGGCAGCCCCAGGCGCCGAATCCTATTCGTGAATACGGCGCAAAAGTTCGATGAGCAATGCCGCCTCACGCTTCGTGAAGCGCGAGCGGACCCACTGTTCATGCTCGTCGATGCAGCGCCGCGCTTCGATCAGCGCCTCGTGCCCCGAGGGCGTGAGCGTCAGCGTCTGGCGGCGACGGTCCCGCTTGGACTCGCCCCGCACGAGCAGCCCGCGCGCCTCCAGCCGGTTGATGATCGCCATGGTCGTGGCGCGATCCATCTGCAGGCGGCGGCCGATATCGGCCTGGGCGATATGCGGATGGTCGTCGATGAGCCAGAGAACCGAGACCATCTTCTGCGTGAGCCCAAGCTCCGCGAACGTCTCGGTAAAATGTCTATAGGTCGCGCCATGGGCGAGACGGATGTGAAAACCGATGACGTCGTCGAGCGCACCGATGTCGCCATCGTTGACCGGCACGGCGCGACCGCTCCCGGATTCAGCGCTTTCTATGCGTGCCGAACCCTGCCTTTCTTCTGCGTCCAACTCAGACTCTCCCAAGGCCCCTTGCGAACCTCCATTGATCCGGCGCAAAGCCTTTGCCGATTTCGTAAGCATAGCATACAATTCTGAGCGAGAGGAGCAAGCCATGGCACATTTTCCGGATACACCGGCCTTCACCGGCTTCAACGCACCGTCCAGAATCGAATGCGATATCGCGAATCTGGTGCATGAGGGTACGATCCCGCCGGAGCTCAATGGCGCCTTTTTCCGCGTCCAGCCCGATCCGCAGTTCCCGCCGATGCTGGGCGACGACATCAGCTTCAACGGCGATGGGATGATCACCCGTTTCCACATCCATGACAGTCAGTGCGACGTGCGGCAGCGCTGGGCGAAGACCGACAAATGGAACGCCGAGCATGACGCCGGGCGCGGCCTTTTCGGCAAATACCGCAATCCGCTGACCGACGACCCGTCCGTCAAAGGCATGATCCGCTCGACCGCCAATACCAACGCATGGATCTACGCCGGCAAGCTCTGGGCGATGAAGGAGGACAGTCCTTCGCTGCTCATGGACCCGGTGACGATGGAAACGATCGGCTTCGAGAAGTTCGGTGGCAAGATGACAGGCCAGACCTTCACCGCGCATCCCAAGATCGATCCACACACGGGCAACATGGTCGCGATCGGCTATGCCGCCTCGGGCCTCTGCACCGACGATGTCTGCCTTTACGAGATCAGCCCGGACGGCGAGCTCGTCTACGAGGCGTGGTTCAAGGTGCCCTATTATTGCATGATGCACGATTTCGGCGTGACGCCGGACTACCTGGTGCTCCACATCGTACCGAGCATCGGTAGCTGGGACCGCCTCGAAAAGGGGCTTCCCCATTTCGGCTTCGATACGACCATGCCCGTCTATCTCGGCATCATCCCGCGCCGCCCGGACCTCAAGCAAGAGGACACGCGCTGGTTCAAGCGCGACAATTGCTTTGCCTCCCACGTGCTCAACGCGTGGCAGGATGGCACAAAGGTCCACATCGTCGTGCCGGAAGCGCAGAACAACATGTTCCCTTTCTTCCCCGATGTGCACGGCGCGCCGTTCAATCCGCAGCAGGCAATGAGCAAGCTGACCGACTGGGTGGTGGACATGGCATCCAACTCGGACGAATTCTCCGAGATCAACCGCCTCACAGACACCGCCTCGGAATTCCCGCGCATCGACGACCGATTCACCGGCCTCAAGAACCGCTATGGCTGGGGCCTCGAGATGGACATGAAGCGCCCGGTCGCACTCAAGGGCGGATCGGCCGGCGGGTTCCTGATGAACTGCCTGTTCCTCAAGGATCTGGAGACCGGCGCCGAGCAGCATTGGTGGTGCGGCGACGTCTCCTCTCTGCAGGAGCCCTGCTTCATCCCGCGCAGCAAGAATGCGCCGGAAGGCGACGGCTGGATCGTGATGGTCTGCAACCGGCTTGAGGATCACAAGAGCGACCTGCTCATCTTCGAGGCGCTCGACATCGAAAAGGGGCCGGTCGCCACCATCCACGTCCCCTTCCAGCTTCGCTTCGGCCTGCATGGCAACTGGGCCAATGCTGAGGAGATCGGGTTGGCTACAGCCAAGGTGGCGGTCTGAGCAAAATCCTCTAGGCTCCAATCCGACTCAGACTGGGAGAGGGTTGGAGCCATGAAGACGCTTCGCGCGGTCGCGACCGCATTATGCCTGTCAGCGATCTGCATCGCTACGATGCAGGTCAGCGCTCAGGATAGCGCCGGAAAGCAGGCCAGCCCCTCGCCCGCCGTCATCAAGATGCGCCAGCAATGGCTGAACGGCGATATCAACAGCTTCACTTTCCGCGACAATAACCGGCTGTTCGATACGCGTGTGGTAAAGCACTCTGGCGCTGTCTGGGCACTACCGCGCACTGGCGACTTCGCCATGCCCGCCGGCTATCAGGACTTCGCCGAGAAGACGTATACCAATGCCTTCCTCGTGATCCGCGACGGCAGGATCCTGTTCGAGGATTATCGCAATCGGTCGAACCCGGGCACGAAGTTCATCGCCTTCTCCATGTCCAAGTCTGTCATCTCGATGCTGATCGGAATCGCGCTGCAAAAGGGCCTCATCGGCTCGATTGACGATCCGGTCACCAAATATGTCCCAGAGCTCAAGGGCGGTGGATATGACGGTGTTTCGATCCGCCACATCCTGCAGATGCGATCCGGCGTCGACTATGAAGAGCGCTACGATTTCGGCGAGCATCCCAGCCCCGCTGCCGTCAATCATGAGGCAGCCATTGTCGAGAACAAGCGCCGCTTCGCCGACTCAGCCCGCACCATCGGCAAGAAATGGGAGCCGGGCAGCCGCTTCAATTACGCGACGATCGACACGGCTGTGCTGGGCTGGATGCTGGAGCGTGCGACCAGGGCGCCGCTCGCTCAGTTCATGCAGACTAACCTCTGGGGGCCGCTCGGGGCCGAGGCGGACGGTTACTGGCTCGCAGATGGCCCGGCCGGAACCGGACGCGAGTTGGCGGGCATGGGCTTCAACGCGACGTTGCGAGATTTCGGCAGGCTCGGCATGCTGATGCTCGATCATGGCAAGCGCGGGAAACAGCAGATCGTGCCGGCTGCCTGGCTGAAGCAGGCAACCACGATGGTCCCGACCGGCGCGCCGGGCGGACGCGGCTACGGCCTGCAATTCTGGCAGCTGGACGACGAGCCCGGCGCTTTCGTTGCCTTGGGCCTCGCCGGTCAATTCATCTACGTGCACCCCGCCACGCGGACCGTTATCGTGAAACTCAGCTATTTTCCTCCAGTCGAACCGCCAGAAGTGATGCCGGAGACGCTGCGCTACTTCAAAGCCATCATCAGCCAGCGCTAACAAAGGAGAGAAAAATTATGATTCCCGCAGGCGCGATCCAGCCCGGCCTCGAGTTCGTCTATGAAGCCGAGGGCAATCTCGGCGCGCCGGTGCCGATCGGCGAGACGGTGGACGGCACGCGGCGCATCATCCCGATCTTCGAGGGCGGACGCGTCGAGGGTCCGCTGATCAAGGGCAAGCTGCTCGGCAGCGCGTCTGACTTCCAGCTGACTCGTCACGACGGTGTGACCGTGGCCGACGCGCTCTATGCGCTGCAAACTGACGATGGCGCAGTCATCCAGATTCGCAATCGCGGCTTGCGACACGGCCGGCCTGACGTCATGGCTCGGCTGGCGGCTGGCGAGGATGTCGACCCGGCGGACTATTATTTCCGGACCGTGCCGGAGTTCATTGCGCCCAAGGGCAGATATGATTGGATGAACAACTCCATCTTCATCTGTTCGGGCGCGCGGTACAAGGCGGGGATCAAGCTGTGGGTGTGGCGGGTGACGTGACCGCCTTGCGCGACGTCTCGCCCGGCCCCATCTTCGTCGCATGACGAAACTGAGTTTCCTCGACCTCGTAAACGTCCGCCAGGGCGAAGAGGCAGCCGACGCCATAGCCCGTGTCGGGCCCGTTGCCATGCAGGCCGAAGCGCAGGGCTATCATCGCTACTGGATTGCGGAGCATCACGGCATGGCGGGGGTTGCCGCTGCCGCCACGTCCCTGATCATCGCCGAGGCCGGTCACGCCACCAAGACCATCCGCATCGGCGCGGGCGGCATCATGCTGCCCAATCATTCGCCGATGGTTATCGCTGAGCAGTTCGGCACGCTCGATGCACTCTTCCCTGGCCGCATCGATCTGGGGCTGGGCCGCGCACCCGGTGCCGACGGGCGTGTACTTCGGGCGCTGCGACGCGATTATGGGCGCGAGGCCGACGAATTTCCGCGCAATGTTGTGGAGCTGAGGGCGCATTTTACAGGCGAACCTGATCTCGGAGTCATGGCCGTTCCGGGGCGCGGCGCAAAGATCGAGATGTGGATCCTGGGCTCCAGCCTGTTCGGCGCGCAGCTCGCCGCCGCGCTCGGCATGCCCTATGCCTTTGCCAGCCATTTCGCGCCGGATCTGCTCGACGAGGCGCTCGCAACCTACCGTCGCGACTTCCGTCCGTCGCCACATTTGGACAAGCCCTATGCCGCCGCGGCATTCAACGCCATTGCCGGTGAGACGCGCGAGGAAGGCCGCTATCTCGCAAGTTCGATGGTGCAGAATTTCGTGGCACTGCGCACGGGCAATCCCGGCAAGCTACCGCCGCCGGTCGAGGGCTATCGCGAGGGCCTCGATCCGGCGATCCGCGCCATGCTCAACAATGTGCTCCGCTGTGCGGCCTTTGGCAGTGCCGTGGATGTAGCCGAGGGCCTCGGCGCGTTCCTGCGCCGCACGCAGGTCGACGAGGTGATCGTCCATGGATCGGTCTTCGATCCGGAAGCACGGCTGAAATCGATGACGCTTGTTGCCCAGGCATTTGAAACGATCCGCGAAACGGCGTGAGCTTCGGACTGGAAAGGCGCGCTGCCTGTGCTAAAAGATGGGACCTATCGGGTGGCCACAGCGCAGCGGCCCACCCAAGGAGAGGATGAATGAAGAGAATAGTCCTGCCGGCACTACTGCTTCTCATACCCGCCGCTGGCTCGGCAGCCGACCCGACTCCTGCCGCGGGCGAAGTGACGGCAAAGGCAAAGCCGCGCAAGATCTGCCACGAGGAAATCCGGACCGGAACGCGCTTCTCGACACAAATCTGCAAGACCAAGGAAGAATGGGACGCTGAGGCTGAAAAGGCTCGTGAGACCGTGGATGATTGGTCGCGCAAGAGCAGCGGGCGCTTCTCAGGTGGCCCCGACGGCGGCGGCGGCGTCAGGAGCGGAGTCGGCATCGGCGGCATGTAAGCCGCTTTAGATCCCGCCCGGCTCCAACATCCCGAGCCAACCAACCAGAGCAAATACGCAGCACGCCAGACCGGTTTCGATCGCGATGCTTCGGCGTAGGACGTGAAGCCCGGACCGTAATTCGCCGCGCTCGATCGACGCCTGGAGCGCCGGCGTCAGGCCATAACGATTGAGCACCGCGCAGCCGAGCATCGCGGAGAACAAGGCGAGCTTCATAAACAAGAGCTGGCCATAGAGCGAGGCGCCGAACGCAAACAGCTTGGAAGCGTCGACTGTCAGCGCCAGGTTCACAATGCCGGTGAAGACGATAAGGACGACGGCAATCGTGCCTGTTCGCCCGAAGTCAGCCAGTGCGGAATGCGCCGTCTCGATGCGCTCGCGTGTGACCTCGGTGCCAGGCGATACGAGCGCGAGCAGAAGCACCAAGGCCCCGAACCATGTCGAGGCCGCAAGCAGGTGGACGATGTCGCCCCCGAGATGGACGAGGCCTGTCGTCCCCTCGCCGCTTGCTGCGTGACCACCCCATGCGAGGCTGGCGATCGCAATGGCCCCGCAACTGGCGACGAGCCACAACTTCACTCGCCCGGCCGGCAGTAGAAAGGCAATAAGAAACCCGAGCAGAAGCATCGCAACGCGGACCAGCAACGCCCAACCGAGCGCCGATTCGTGGAGGAGCGTCTGCAGTAAGGCCGGATCGAGCGCAAAAAGTGGCGTCGCGCTCATCCTGGCGGCGAGCAGCAGGAAGCCGATCAAGCTGAGCACAAGGCTCAACGCCGCGAGAATGGCTAGGACGAGGCCAAGGCGAAATATCCGCCAAAGCCCCTCACTGCCCGCCGTCGTGAGCGCGAAGACGGGCATGCCGAAGAGCAGCCCGAGCGCGCCATAGAGCCCGAAGCGGACGGCGGCGAGCGGCCAGTCGCTCATCGCCTATTTCACGGTGAAAGCGAGCTTGCCTGCGACGCGGTGCGTGTCCGTCGAGACAACGTGCCAGTCGAAAATGTACTGGCCGGCCGGCAGGGGCTGCGGGACCGTCGCGACGAGAGTCTTGCCGTCCTTTGCGACGGCGGTCTTCACGCTCATGTCCATATTCTGATCGCCCATCTTCATGGACAGCGTCCCACCCGAAACTGGTCCAACGAGACCCTCACTGAACTTGAGCGTGATCTGCTTCACCGTGCCCGCCGATCCGTTCGCGGCTGGGGTGGACGACAGAAGCTTGGGATGCGCCAACGCCGGCGAAGCGAGGAGGGCAAAGGCTGCAGCGAGCGCAATGGTAGCAGTGCGAATGGTCATAGTCTCTCCATGGGTTACCGCGTTTCTGCCACGGCCAAGCTGAACTTGCCATGCACAGCGTCAGAGCGCCTGCGCGGCCGCCCAGCCGCTGGCCCAGGCCCACTGGAAATTATAGCCGCCGAGCCACCCGGTCACATCGACCGCCTCGCCGATCGCGAACAGGCCAGGCACGCGGCGAGCCTCCATCGTCTGCGAAGATAAATCCGCTGTGCTGATGCCGCCAGCCGCAACTTCGGCCTTGGCATAGCCCTCGCTGCCATTGGGCGTGAAAAGCCAGTCGGATAGCCGGGCCTCGGTTGCCGCCAGCGCGCGATCCGGAAGATTACCAAGGTCGCCTTCCACGGAAAGCTGTGCACACAACGTATCAGCCAGGCGCTCTGGCAGCGCATCGCGCAGCAATCGGCGCAGCGTCGCCCTCGGCGTTGTACGTTTCGCATCGAGCAGCCACCCGGCGGACCGCCCGGGCAGGAAATCGATGCCGATCTGGTCGCCATGATGCCAGTAACTCGAGACCTGCAGGATTGCCGGACCGGACAGACCGCGGTGGGTGAACAGGGCGGCTTCGCGAAAGGCCGTCTTGCCGCAACGTGCCACAACGTCAGCCGAAACACCCGACAGCGACTGGAACAGCGCGTCTTTCCCGCTGAGCGTCAACGGCACCAGCGCCGGGCGCGGCTGCACGACCTTGAGGCCGAATTGACGCGCGAGATCATAGGCAAATCCCGTAGCGCCCATCTTGGGGATGGCTGGCCCGCCAGTGGCGATGACCAGCGACGGCGCCCTAGCAACGCGGCCGCCTGCAGTGACATGGAAAAGCCCGTCGGCGTGGTTCACATCCGCGATAGATGCACCGCAGGCGATCTCGACGCCGCCTTTGCTGCATTCAGCCAGCAGCATCTCGACGATCTGGCGCGCCGATCGGTCGCAAAAGAGCTGGCCGAGCGTCTTTTCATGCCATGCGATGCCGTAGCGCTCGATCAGGGCGAGGAAATCCTGCGGCGTGTAGCGACTGAGTGCCGACTTCGCGAAATGCCGGTTCTGCGAGAGATAACGTTCGCCCGTGGCCCCCAGATTGGTGAAGTTGCAGCGCCCGCCACCGGAAATCAGGATCTTCTTCCCCGGCTCCGCTGCATGTTCGACAAGCAGCACGCGCCGTCCGCGCTGGCCGGCAGTAGCTGCGCACATCATCCCTGCGGCGCCGGCGCCCAGCACGATGGCGTCGTAGGTTGCGGTCATCTGGTCGGAGGGGCGGCAATGCAGAGCATGGAGCCGCCCCTAGGACGAACACAGCGCGCTGGAAAGCGCCGATCAGGCCGGCGCCAGTTCCTTCGCATCTTCGAGGATCATCTGCGAGCCCTTTTCGCCAATCATGATCGTGGCGGCATTGGTATTGCCCGAGACGATCTTGGGCATGACCGATGCATCAACCACGCGCAGCCCCTGCACGCCGTTCACACGCAGCCGTGCATCGACCACGGCCTTGGGATCGGATCCCATGCGGCAGGTACCGACAGCGTGATAGAGCGTGCCGCCAGCGACCTGCGCGTAAAAGAACATCTGGTCGTCAGTCTCGCCAAACGGATCGGGCCCGGCGAGATATTTGGCGATCGCCGGCTGCTGCCAGATCTTGCGGATCACCTTTAGCTGTGTGACCGCCATCTGCTGGTCGATCGGATCCTGCAGATAGTTGGGCACGATCTTCGGCGGCTCGAGACCGTCTGGCGAGCGAGCATGGATGTTGCCACGCGATTCCGGCCGAAGTTGGCAGGGATTGGAGGCCATGCCGGGCTCCTTCTCCAGCGCGAGTTGCTGCTTCGCGTTCAGCACCTCGAGATCCATTGAGGCCGCCATGGTGTGAATCTGAATGTCGGGCGTTTCGAGGCCCTCGCGCGAGCGCAGGAAGGTGCAGCCGTGGGCCACGGCATAGGCAAGCAGACCATTGCGGGTGAACGCATATTTGGCAATCTGGCCAAGCAGCGGCAGGCCTCGTGCCATGGAGTTGACCGAAGGCACGCCGTCCTTGAGGCGCGCCTGGCAGCCGATCATATAGTGATCCTGCATGTTCTCGCCGACGCCCGCAGACTCATGCAACACTTCGACGCCGATCCCTTTTAGAACCTTGCCTGGGCCAATGCCGGAGATTTCGAGCAGCTTGGGGCTTTCCACGGCACCTGCAGCCAAAATGACTTCCTTGCGGGCCTTCACGACGCGCTTCACGCCATTTTGCACGAACTCGACGCCAACGGCGCGCTTGCCCTCGAAGAGGATACGCGTGGTCATCGCGCGCGTCTCGACGACGAGATTATCGCGATGCATGACCGGGTGCAGGAAGGCGACCGCAGCGGAACAACGCGTCCCGTTGCGCGCGGTCATCTGGAACCAGCTGGTGCCTTCCTGGTCGCCGTCGTTGAGGTCATCCTTGAACGTATAGCCGGCCTCAACGCATGCATCGATGATCGCCTTGCTGATCGGATGCTGCTCGGGGAAATCGGAGACCCCGAGCGGACCGCCTGTACCATGCGTAGGGATGTCACCGCGCTGCTGGTCCTCGCTCTTCTTGAAATAGGGCAGCACATCGTCCCAAGACCAGCCTTCACAGCCCATCTGGCGCCAGCCATCATAGTCGGCAGACTGGCCCCGCACATAGAGTAGACCGTTGAGGGAGGAGGAACCGCCAAGTACCTTACCCTTGGGCCATTTGTGCGGGCGACCGCCGGAACCTTCATCAACCTCTGTCTCGTAGAGCCAGTTCACCTTGGGATCGTTCAACGTCTTACCGAAGCCGATGGGGATGTGAATCATGAGATTCGAACGGAACTGACTGAGCTCGCGCGTCGGCCGGTCGTCGCCGCCGGCTTCAAGCAGCACGACCTTGGTATTCCGGTCCGTCGACAGCCTGTTGGCGAGAACGCAGCCCGCGCTGCCTGCGCCGACGACGACATAGTCGGCGATCGTCTCATCTGACATTGGTAGTTCCTCTCTCCTCGCACGCAGCCTAAGCCGCACCGACCCAAATCAAGTAGTGCCAATTACTGGCCGGGAATTGTGCAAAGTCAACCGCTCTGGGCCGGGTTCAGACCGGCTCGCCACCCTCTCGCGCCCGCTCGATCACCGTGCTTTCATCACGGTTGATGCGCATGAGCAGGATCAATAGAACAATGACGATCACAGGCGACACGACGTTGACCGACATGATCGCCTGGCCAAGGTCGCCGCCATTCTTGTCGCTCACGATCCCGACGAAATATGGACCCATGCCGAGGCCAAGCAGGGTTGAAACGATGATATAGGTTGAGGATGCGATGCCGCGCATCCGCGGTAGCACCAGATCGTAGATCAGCGAATAAACCGGTGGCATCCAAGCTGTCAGGATGATGCTGTAGAGCGTGAAGCGCAGGTAGAAAACCATCGCGCTGTCGGCACTGTAGGTCCAGATTCCGAAGAGCGGCGAAACGCCGAGCGAGAAAAGCGTGAGCCAGATGCGGCCCCGCCCCCCCATGCGCGCGGTCAGCCAATCGGACAACGGCCCGGCAATGATCGGGCCTGTAATGCCAATGGCCGCCGACAGCAGACCAAACTGAAGCGCCGTCGCCGCCAACGACAGGTGGAATTCGCGAACAAGGAAGGACGGTGTGAAGCCCATCACGCCATAGTTGATCGAGGTCTGCAGACCGCCGACGACCATGAGTAGCAGAATCGAAGGCGAGACGATGACATTATAGGCTGGCTTGTCGGTCAGCTTGAACGACTGGAACAGGTTCACGATCACGAACAGACCGAAGCCGACAACGAACCACTGCATGACATGCGGATCGATCTCAAGGCCGAGCGCCTTGACCAGCGGTCGCGGGCTATAGCTCTGCGTAAACTTGGTCATGCCATAGCAGACGCTG
>DASWYL010000038.1:0-91789 GCA_036404995.1 Sphingobium sp.
GGCGCCGGTTTTGGCGCCGGGCTTGGCGCCGGGCTTGCCTCGCTGCTGGTTGGCCGATCCGGCGTCGCCGCGCGCACCAGGCCTGGCGCCGGGCCTGGCGCCCGGTCGGGCGCCTGGTCGTTGCGGGCGGCGGGGGCCGCGTGGTCCTTCGGCATTGGCCAAGCCGGGCGATCCTTTTTCTTCGTTTGTGGCGGTCCGGCACTGGCGAATCGCCGGGCGGGAGCGTAGCGCACGCGCAAGCGTTCCTGCCTCCGGCCGCACCGGAGCGGCTAGTGACGCATGCGGGGCCGGACGGCAATGTTTTTTACGAAGAGAGACCAGCGCATTGCTCGCATCCTCATCGTCGAGGACGAGCCGCTTATTGCCTTCGATAATGAGCACGCGCTGCAGCTGGCAGGCTATACGGTGGTGGCGACGGTGGACCGGTTCCGCGACGCAGACGCTGTGCTGAGCGCGGACGAGGGCATCGATCTCGTCATTGCCGACATCCGGCTGCGCGGCGTCCGCTCCGGTCTCGAGCTGGCGCGTCATGCCCGTGAGCTTGGTGTCGCGGTCCTGTTTGCCAGCGCCGCCTGCCCGGACGAGGCGCGGGACATGGGCGTTGCGCTCGGCGTCCTCGCCAAGCCCTTCCAACCGCGGGACCTGGTTCGTGCGATCGGCATCTGCGAGCAATTGCTTGCCGGGCGGACGCCATCGCGCATTCCGCCGCGGCTAACGCTCTTCCCGCTGCCGGCGGCCTGAGCCAACTTTCCTCTTTCCGCCGCCGCGCCGCGCGCTAGTCTGACCCTGAGTCAAACGGGCGGGACGGAAATATGAGCGAGCAGGCGCAGGGCAACAGCTGGATCGACGCGGTTCGCCCCTATTTCCAGAGGGAGCCGCTGGTCGCGCTTTTCCTGGGCATTTCCTCCGGCTTTCCCTTCGCGCTGCTGGCCGCGACGCTGACCAACAGGCTGTCCGATGCCGGGATCGAGAAAAAGTCGATTTCGGCCTTTGCGCTTGCACTTCTCATCTACAGTTTCAAATGGGCGTGGGCGCCGCTCATCGACCGGGTCCGGCTTCCGGGCCTCGATGGACTGCTCGGGCAGCGGCGCGCGTGGCTCTGGCTGTGCGGTATCTTGGTGGCGAGTGCGGTGGTCGTGCTTGGTCTCGCCGATCCCGTCGGCAACATCCAGAGCGTCGTGATCGGCGCACTGCTGCTTGGTTTTGCAGGCGCCACGTTCGACATCGTGATCGACGCCTATCGCATCGAACTGCTGAAGCCCGAGCAGCTGGGGACCGGCTCGGGCATGAGCCAATATGGCTGGCGCCTCGGGGCCTTCTTCGCGGCGTCGCTGGCGCTCGCCGTCGCCAATGTGTCGAGCTGGACGCTGGGCTATATTGCCTGCGTCCCTCTGGCCTTTGCTGGCCCGATTGCCTCGCTGTTCGGCGGTGAGCCCGTCCGCCATCACGCGCCCAAGGCGATCCGTGGCGTCGCTGCCGCGCTCCGTGCCGTCATCGATCCGCTTGCAGACTTTTTCCAGAGACAGGGCGCCTGGCTCGTCCTGCTCTTCGTGCTGGTGCACAAGATCGGCGACACGATCGCCAATCTCATGATCCGCGATCTGCTCGTGACGCTCGGTTTCTCAAAGGCGGAGATTCTAACCGGCGACGTGTGGGTCGGCTTCCTTGCCCTGCTGGCGGGCATCTTCGTCGGGGGCATCGTCTACGCCCGGCTCGGCATGAAGCGTTCGGTGCTCGTCAGCCTCGTGCTGATGGGCATTTCGAACCTCAGCTTTGCCGGCCTCGCCGCGCTCGGGCACAGCATGCCGATGCTCGCGTTCACCATCGGTTTCGAGAATTTCGCGAGCGGCATCGGTGGCGTGACGGTCGTCGCCTATCTCTCCGCGCTCTGCGATCTGCGCTTCACGGCAACGCAGTTTGCCCTCCTGTCGGCAGGGGCGGGGATCGTGGGCCGCTTCATCACCGGCACGACCGCCGGCGCGCTGATCGAGTCCCTTGGCTATATCGACTTCTATCTGCTGACGACGCTGCTCGCCCTGCCGGGGATCGCTCTCTACTGGTGGATGATGCGCACCGGGCTGGTTGACGCCAGTATCGGTGACGCCGGGACCGAAAAGGCCGAGCCGGGCGTCTGACCCATGCCCTAAGTCGGCGGCTGGTCGTTCGCGACGAGGACCGCGCCGGCGAGATAGAGCGTTCCCGCGACCAGCACGGTCCGCGTGCTGCCGGGCGAGGACCGCGCAACATCCTCAAGCGCCTCGATCACGGTCTGGTGCGCGCTGTGCGGGATGCTCCATTTCTCTGCAATCGCCGCGAATATCTCCGGCCCGTGATGCTCATGGCCGGGCACCGGCAGCGAGCGGATCGAACGGATCAACGGCTTCAGCGGGTCCAGGAAGCCCAGCACATCCTTGTTGGCGAGCATGCCGGTCACAAGGTCGATGCCTTCCGCCGCCAGCGCGCTCTCCTTGAGCGTCACCGCCAGTGCCTGGCCGGCGTCCGGATTATGGCCGCCGTCGAGCATCAGCGTGCGCCCCGGCAGGATCGCATTCAGTGGCCCATTCTCCAGCCGCTGCATGCGCGCCGGCCATTGCGCCCAGAGCGGCGCGGCCTTGAGCGATGAATCCTTGAGCGGCACGGCCTTCTGGTGGCGCAGCATGGCGATCGCAACGCCGAGATTGCCGATCTGGTGCATGCCCGGCAGGCGGGGCAGGGGGAGCTCCAGCTTGTCCATGCCGTCGCGATAGTGGAGCACGCCCTGATAGGAGACGATGTCCCAGGCGCTGCCGCGCGCGTAGATCGGCGCGCCCACGACCTGCGTGGCGTCGACGATCGTCTGCATCATGTCCTTGCGGTATTTCTGCGTGATCAGCGGCACGCGACGCTTGGCGATGCCGGCTTTCTCGAACGCAATGCGGCAATAGGGATCCTGCGGCACGCCCTCCTCGGGCGCGAGCAGGAAGCCTTCATGGTCGATGCCGAGCGAGACGATGCCGCAAGCGACCGGGTCGCGGATCACGTTGGTCGCGTCGAGCCGACCGCCCAAACCGACCTCGATGACGCACGCATCGGCGGGGATGTTGGCGAACAGCATGAAGGCGGCGGCCGTCGTGACCTCGAAGAAGCTCGCCTCAAGATCGCCGCCGATGTCGATCACTTCCTTGAGCGCGCTGGCTAGGGTCGCGTCGTCAATCAGGCTGCCGGCGAGGCGAATGCGCTCGTTGAAGCGCACCAGGTGCGGTGACGTGAACACATGGACGGTGCGCCCATCTGCCTCCAGCGCGGCCCGGAGATAGGCGCAGGCTGAGCCTTTGCCGTTGGTTCCTGCGACGTGGAAGACTGGCGGCAGCCTGAGATGCGGATCGCCCAGGCGCTTCATCAGCGCGGTGATGCGCTCCAGCCCGAGCACATCGCGCCCCGGCGAGAGCGAGGCGAGCCGGTCGAGCTGGGCCTGAACGGCGGGATCGTCGGATACGGCGTGATCAGCCATTTGGTCGAGCCCGTAAGTGTCAGGCCGCCCGGGCGGTCAGGTAATCGAGCGTCTTGGCGAGCATGGCGCGCAGTTCCTTGCGGTGCACGACCATGTCCAGCATGCCGTGCTCCAGCAGGAATTCGGAGCGCTGGAACCCTTCGGGCAGCTTCTCGCGGATCGTGTCCTGGATCACGCGCGCCCCGGCAAAGGCGATGAGCGCCTTGGGCTCGGCGATCTGGATGTCGCCCAGCATGGCGTAGCTCGCGGTCACGCCGCCCGTGGTCGGGTCGGTCAGCACCACGATATAGGGCTGGCCCGCCGCGCGCAGCTGCTGGATGGCGACGGTCGCCTTGGGCATCTGCATGAGGCTGAGAATGCCTTCCTGCATGCGCGCGCCGCCTGCTGCGGTGAAGACGATATAAGGGCAGCGTTGCTTGATCGCTTCCTTGGCGCCCGCGACGAAGGCCGCGCCGACCGCCGTCCCCATCGATCCGCCCATGAAGGCGAAATCCTGCACGCCGACGATGACCTTGTGGCCCTCGATCTTGCCCTGCGCATTGACCATCGCGTCCGGCTCGCCGGTCGCGGCGCGCGCGGCCTTGAGGCGATCGGTATAGCGCTTGCTGTCGCGGAACTTGAGCGGATCTTCCTTGACCACCGGCGAGACGAGCAACTTGCAGCTGCCCGCATCGAGCAGCTGTGCGAAGCGCGCTTTCGGCCCGATGCGGCCATGATGGTCGCAGCGCGGGCAGACGGAGAGATTCTCCTCCCATTCCTTGCTGAACACCATCTGCCCGCAGGCCGGGCACTTCTGCCAGAGATTGTCCGGGCCGTCCGTCTTCTTGGCCATGAAGGGGAGGGCGTTGCGGACGCGGGTGAGCCAGCTCATGCGACCTTTTCCTTGTTGTTGAGCGCCGCGCGCAGCGTCGCGACGAAATCGCGGACATGCGGGGCGGCGGCCGGTCCATATTTGCCGACGATCTCGACGATGGCGGAGCCGACGACAACGCCGTCCGCCACTGCGCCGATTGCCGCCGCCTGCTCGGGCGAGCGCACGCCGAAGCCCACGGCAATGGGAAGATCGGTGGCGGCCTTCAGCTTGGCAACCGCCTCGTCGATGCTTGCCTGCGCGGCCTGCTGCTTGCCGGTGATGCCGGCGACCGAGACATAATAGACGAAGCCGCTGGTGTCCTTGAGGACCGCCGGGAGCCGCTTCGCGTCGGTGGTCGGCGTGGCGAGGCGGATGAGCGAGACGCCGGCCGCGCGCAGGGCGGGGCCGAGTTCGGCATCTTCCTCGGGCGGGATGTCGACGCAGATGACGCCGTCGACGCCGGCATCCTTGCACTGCGACGCGAACCATTCCGGCCCGCGGATCGTCATGGGATTGGCATAGCCCATGAGGACCAGCGGCACTTGCGGGTGACGGGCGCGGAACGCCTTGGCGATGGCAAAGATGTCGGCGGTGCGGGTGCCCGCGGCGAGGCTGCGCAGGTTCGCGGACTGGATGGCCTGGCCGTCGGCCATCGGGTCGGTGAACGGCATGCCCAGCTCGATCACATCGGCGCCGCCCGCGACGAGCGCGTCGAGGATCGCGGCGGTGTCGCCGGCTGTCGGATCACCCCCGGTAACGAAGGTGACGAGCGCGGCACGACCGTCATTGCGCGCGCGGGCGAAGGCAGTGGAGAAGCGGGTCATAGCGCCGGCCTCCGGCGATAGGCTGTCGAATACAGACTGTAGGCAATTGCAAAAATGGCCGACTGTATAACGGCGTCGATCAAGTCTCGGCCGAGACTTGGAAGGACCACCCAAGCCAAAACTCTAATCGCCATGATGATTCCAAACATCAAGAGCGCGCTCTTGGCTGCATCCCATGGCCGCAGCTTCACTTCCCCTCTTGCGAGACGAATGCCTCCCGAGATCAACACCAGCATCATCCCGAGCAAGAACGTGGCTGCGAAGCCGATCAAGGCGTTATCCGCGAGTTCGATCTGCCCCGCATATCGCAGACCGAGTGAACCCACCGCTGGCAGTAGTGCAAGCGCGGCCAGTGCCCAGCCAATGCGTCTCATATCGTCGCCCCCATCGCCGCGGCGACCGTGTAGATATCCTTGTCGCCACGGCCCGAGACATTGACGACGATGATCTCGTCCTCGCGCATATCCAGTGCCTTGGTCTCCAGAGCTGCGAGCGCGTGTGCGCTTTCGAGCGCCGGGATGATGCCTTCCTTCACCGAGCAGAGCTGGAAGGCGTCGAGCGCCTGCGTGTCGGTGATCGGCAGATATTGGACCCGGCCGCTCTCGTGCAGCCAGCTATGCTCGGGGCCGATGCCGGGATAGTCGAGGCCCGCCGAAATCGAGTGCGCTTCGGTGATCTGGCCGTCCTCGTCCTGGAGCAGGTAGGTCTTGTTGCCGTGGAGAATGCCGGGTCTGCCGCCGGTCAGGCTCGCCGCATGCTTGTCGGTGTCGACGCCAAGGCCTGCCGCCTCGACGCCGATCATCCTGACCTCGGAATCGTCGAGGAAGGGATGGAACATGCCGATGGCATTGGAGCCGCCACCCACAGCCGCGAGCAGCAGGTCGGGCAGGCGGCCCTCCGCCTTGAGCATCTGTTCGCGCGTCTCCTTGCCGATCACCGACTGGAAGTCGCGCACCAGCTCCGGATAGGGATGCGGCCCCGCCGCCGTGCCGATGATGTAGAAGGTGTTCTCGACCGTCGCGACCCAGTCGCGCAGCGCTTCGTTCATTGCGTCCTTGAGGCTTTGCGAGCCGCTGGTCACGGGACGGACCTCGGCGCCGAGCAGCTTCATGCGGAACACGTTGGGCTGCTGGCGCTCGATATCCTTGGCGCCCATGAAGATGGTGCAGGGCAGGCCGAACCGCGCGCAGACCGTCGCGGTCGCCACGCCATGCTGGCCCGCGCCCGTCTCGGCGATGATCCGCGTCTTGCCCATCCGGATGGCGAGCAGGATCTGGCCGATGCAGTTGTTGATCTTGTGCGCGCCGGTGTGATTCAGCTCCTCGCGCTTGAAATAGATCTTCGCGCCGAAACCGGGCTTCGCCTTCTCGCGATAATAGGCGGTCAGCCGCTCGGCGAAGTAGAGCGGCGAGGGGCGCCCCACATAATGGGTCATCAGCCCGTCGAACTCGGCCTTGAACGCCGGGTCGATCTTGGCGGCCTCATATTCGGCCTCCAGGTCGAGGATGAGCGGCATCAGCGTCTCGGCGACATAGCGGCCGCCGAACTGACCGAAATGGCCGCGCTCGTCGGGCATGTTGCGGAGCGAATTGGGCAGGTTTGCAGTTGCAGCAGTCATGATCGTCTCTTGTCTCGCAGATAGGGTGGTCTGTTCGCTTCGAAGATTCGGGAAGCGATCAGCGCCATCGCCCTGCGGCGCGCTCGACATGAAGGGCCAAGGTCAACATCACGGAACCGCTTTGCAGAAGGCCGCGATCTTGTCCACATCCTTGACGCCCGGTGCGCTTTCGACGCCGGAGGAGACGTCCACCAGCGGCGCATGGGTGAGGCGGACCGCCTCGGCGACATTGTCGGGATCGAGGCCGCCGGAGAGGCCCCAGGGCAGCGGCGCCCGGTGGCCGGCGAGCAAGGTCCAGTCGAAGCGCATGCCCATGCCCCCGGGCAGCGCGGCGTCATCGGGGGTCTTGGCGTCGTAGAGGAGGAAGTCCGCCGCGCCCGCATAGGCGCTTCCGCCGGCGAGATCGGCGGCGGTCTTGACGGAAATTACCTTCCAGGTCTCCAGCCCGGTGCGCGCGCGGATCGCCGCGACCCGCCCCGGGTCTT
The DNA here is from genome assembly GCA_036404995.1 of Sphingobium sp. Classification (GTDB taxonomy): domain Bacteria; phylum Pseudomonadota; class Alphaproteobacteria; order Sphingomonadales; family Sphingomonadaceae; genus Sphingobium. The sequence goes on from DASWYL010000038.1 coordinate 7,271, forward strand.
CGCGGCCATGGAGCTGCAGGACATTGATGCCGCCACCGATCACCGTGTCGATGAGCAGGTCGTCAGGATCGACCAGCACCGCGACGCGCTTCACATGGCCCGGGATGCGTGGTGCGATGAGCGCGAGCCGATCCGGGCTGAGATAACGGGGGCTCTTCCGAAAGAAATTGAGGCCGACATGGCTCGCGCCGCCGCGAACCGAAGCGTCAATTGCCTCGGGCGTCGTGACGCCGCAGATCTTGATGCCGATTCGGGACATGATGGCGGCCTGTAGCCGATCAGGGCCGGGGAGGGGAGGCGGCATGCGGAAAGTGCTGTCCTACATGCGCGAAAGCTTGGCACGCCGGCAGCATGCAGGTTCTGGCAACATCATGTCTTGATCGTGTCGCGGCAATGGATGCGACAGCGGGCACGGGCGGAGGGCAAACGGATGGATGCGACCCCACAACCTTCACAACCTTTCGACGATCAGTCGCCGATCATCCCGCCGCCGAGCAGGAGCAGAAGCTTCACGTCGACCGCATAACCCTCGGCGCGCTTCTCGGTCAGCCAGTCGGCAAAGCCTGCCAGCGGCACGCGGTGGACGATGATGCCTTCGCCCTCGACCCCGCCGCCGTCGCCGACCTTCACAAGATCGTGGGCGCGGTAGAGCGTGAAGCTTTCCGAGACCATGCCGGGCGAGGACCAGAATTCGCCGAGATTCTCGAGCCGCCCGGCGCGATAGCCGGTCTCTTCCTCCAGTTCGCGCGTCGCGGCGAGCATGCCGTCTTCGCCGTTATGATCGTCGCCGATCAGTCCGGCTGGCAGCTCGATGCAGCGCCGCTCGAGCGGAACGCGATACTGGTCGACGAGAATGACGTGTCCCTCGTGGACCGCGAGGATCACCGCGGCGCCGATATTGCGCGCGCGGCCGACATATTCCCAGCGGCCCCGGCGCTTGGCCGTGATGAAGCGGCCCTCCCACATCACTTCCTCGGGGAAGTGGCGCTCTTCGTCAGCAGATGGTCCGCTCACAGTTCGATCAGCCGGTCCGGCAGTTCGTTGGGATTGCCGCCCTCGTGGTGCGGGCAATGTTCGGCGAGGATCAGGCCGGCCTTTTCGATCGCCCGGGCCATGCCCTCCGCAATGCGGCCCTGCTTCGCCTCGTCGATCAGCGCGGCCATGGCGTCGCCCCAGACGTCCGCGGAGACCTTGTCGGCGATGGCTTTGTCCGCGACGATCTCTGCGCGATGCTCGTCGAGCGAGAGATAGATGAGCACGCCGGTGAGGCGTTTGGTCCGGCCCTGTGCGGCAATGCGGAACAAGTCCAGCGCCCGGCGGCGAACGCGCCGTGCCTTGGTCGAGCGCGGGGTGAACATCATGCGGAGTGTCGGGATCGCCAGCAGGTACCGCACGGCCAGGAACTTGAGCAGCATGTGGCCGAGCAGGAAGACCAGCAGCGTCTGGAGCCCGATTTCATGCTCCCAGCTGCCGAGAATCCAGATGATCGTGGCTTCGTACCAGGCCGGAAAGCCGGCCGCGAAGGCAGCCACCAGGAACGCGCAGAGGATCGCCCAATGCAGCCCCGCATCGTGATAGGCGTCCGACCGCCGCGCGACGATCGTCACGATCTCGGCGTCGGTACTCGCCTCGGCCTTATGGACCGCTGCCTGGACGATGGCGTGATCCGCCTCGCTCATCGAAAAGCCCTTGGCCATCTACCAGCCTCCGCTCGCGCCGCCGCCGCCGGAGCCACCGCCGCCGAAGCCGCCGAAGCCGCCCCCGCCGCCGCCGCCCCAGTCGCCTCCGCCGCCGCCCCAGCCGCCCCCGCCGCCACGGCCACCGCGCAGGGCGTCGCTCAGGATTTCGCTGGCCGCCCACACCACGATCGGCGCGACGCCGCCGCCGCTGCGATAGCGCCGCCCGGCGCGCGAGGCCGCGCGGACTGCCGAGATGATGATGATGAAGAGCACGACGATGACGATGATGACCGCCTTGAAGACGTCGCCGGCATTGACCCGGTGGTCCTGCCGACGTGCCGCCTCGGCAGCCTCCGCGATCGCCTTGGCATCTTCCGGGCTTCGGCTGAGCTGCTGGAGCAGCGCATCGGTCCCGGCCTCGATGCCTCCGGCCATGTCGCCTTGCTTGAAGCGCGGCGTGATGATCGTGCGGATGATGCGGCCCGACAGGCCGTCCGTCACATAGCCATGCAAGCCGTAGCCAACCTCGATGCGCACCTTCCGTTCATTGGGTGCGACCAGCATGAGGAGGCCAGAATCGCTCTCCTTGCCGCCAATGCCCCAGGCTTCGAACAGCTTGACCGCATAGATCTCGATCGACTCGTCCTGCAGCGAATTGACCGTGGCGACGATGACCGCTTTCCCGGTCTGCGCATTGAAGGCGCGCAACCGGGCATCGAGCGCGGCCTCCCGGTCGGGCGGCAGCAGATTCGCTTCGTCGAGGATCGGGCCGTTCGGCGCCGGCGGATAGGTGACGGCCAGTGCCGGCGTGGCAAGTGCGCCGAGCAAGGCCAGAAGCCACATGGAGACAAACCGAAATATTGTCATGCCGCCTTCCGGATGGCTTCCCTGCAACTGACTGTCGCGACTGGGCCGCGTGCAGATCTGGCAGCAAGTTGCTTTTCGAGCGCCGCGATGCCCGCTTGGGCACCGCCCTTCAGGTCGCCCTTTGTGAATGCCGGCACGATGTCATGCCGGACAATCCGTCCGGCGACGTCATTGCCGATCGGGTTCTCCAGACCGCAGCCGACTTCGATGCGTACCTTGCGTTCGTTGGGCGCGATAAGCAGCAGCACGCCTCGATTGGTTTTCGCGTCCCCGATACCCCATTGGTTGAACAGGTTGTACGCGAAGTCCTCTACGGAGCGCCCTTGCAGCGAGGTCACGGAGACGAGGACGATCGCATCGCCGGTCCTTGCGAAATAGGATCTCAGATGCCTGTCCATCGCCACTTCCTCTTCAGCCGGCAGAATGTCAGCCATGTCGAGCACCGGCCCATCGGGCTGCGCAAGCAGCGGCCGCTCCGGCTGCTGTTCTGCCTTCGTGCAGCTCTGGGCAGTCGGCAGGAGCAGAAGCGCCATCGCCAAGGCGAGGGAGAGCTGCATAGCGCTGCCTCCGCGTGCCTCTCCCCGTCACTTCGTCCCGGTTGCCGGGGCCTTCTCAGAATCGGGCTTGTTGTCGTTCACGGCAGGCGCCGGTGCGGCCGGGGCGGTACCGAAGTCGACCTTGGGCGCGACTTCCGCGCCTGCTGTCGCCTTGAACGGCGTCATCGGCTTGGAGCCATAGATGATCTTGGCGCCGATCATGCTGGGGAAGGTGCGGATGGTGGTGTTATAGGCCTGCACCGCCTCGTTGTAACGCAGACGCGCGACGTTGATCTGGTTCTCGGTGCCTTCGAGCTGGTCCATGAGCGTTGCGAAATTTTCCTGGCTCTTGAGCTGCGGATAGTTCTCGACCACGGTGCGCAGCTGCCCCAGCGCCTGGGTAAGCTGGTTCTGGGCACCTTCGAACTTTGCGAAGGTTTCCGGATTGGAGAGATCTTCCGTCGTGATGTTGATCGCCGTCGCAGCGGCGCGGGCTTCGGTCACGGCCGTCAGGATCTGGCTTTCGGAGGCCGCCGCGGCCTTCACGGTGGCGACCAGATTGGGCACGAGATCGGACCTGCGCTGATAGTTGCTCTCGACGTCAGCCCATTTGGCCTTGGCATTTTCCTCGGCGGTCGGGATCGAGTTGAGGCCGCAGGATGCGAGCGAAAGCGCCGCAACAGCCACGAAAATCGCACGAAACAGCGGAAAACGAGGGGAGGGGGTCATTCCGGTCATCCTCATCACAAGCGGGTGTATCACCCAAGTGATACGCTAAATAGGCGGTTGCCTGCCCGCTTGCAACGGGATTAGCTCATTCCATTGCGCGGGTTCCTTGCCGGGGCCCGCCTGCTTGGGGAGGGACCGGTTTCATGTTCTCGGAATTCAAGGCATTCATTGCGCGCGGAAATGTGCTCGATCTTGCGGTCGGCGTGATCATCGGCGCAGCGTTCGGGAAGATCGTGTCATCGCTGACCGACGATATCATCATGCCGGTCATCGGCTGGATTACCGGCGGCGTCGACTTTTCGAACCGATTCATCCAGCTCGGCGCCATCCCTGCCGACTTCAAGGGCGATCCCGCCAACTATGCCGACCTCAAGGCCGCCGGTGTGGCGATGATCGGCGTCGGCTCCTTCGTCACCGCCATCATCAACTTCCTCATCCTGGCCTTCGTCATTTTCCTGATCGTGCGCCAGGCCAACAGGGCCCTTGCCAAGCCCGCGGAAGCGCCCGCCGCACCGGCCGGTCCGAGCGAGGTCGATCTGCTCATGGAAATCCGCGACGCGCTGAAGAAGTGATGCAGGGGCCGTCTTTCGGCCCCGCGCACTTTTCATTGAGGATAAAAGCCCTATATCGGGCGGGCCGGCTCGTCCGGCTATGGCGATAAACTGTACCGTGCAATAGGCACAGCGGACCCGGGGGCGGTACCCGGCGGCTCCACCAGAAACGGCTCTTTCCCTACAGGGAGGGCCGGTCCTGACGGGGCCGAACTAGGATCGACGTGTGTTGAAAGACGGCGCTTTTGCCCGGGCTGAGTAACCCGTTCAAGGCTCAAACTCATAAGTGCCAACGATAACGAAGCACTTGCTCTTGCAGCGTAATTGAGGGCCTCACGGCCTGACATTACCCTAACAGAACGCGGCTGGGCCAGCCGGGCAACAGAATGGATTCCAGCGGCCGCCGGAGGGCCGGGCAACAGAACCTCCGGCACTTTCTCCCGTTTCTCCAGCGAAATCCAACGGCGGCAGCGCGATCCCGCGCAGTGGCGCGCCGGCGATTCGCGTTTGCTCGAATCGGAGATTGCAGTTTGTTACATGAATATGACATCCCGGATTCATGAAGGATTCGGGGATGCGAAACTTGAGATAATATATTGAAAATATGCCATAATATGGCATCAAAAAATATTTTTCGGGCAATTGTGATTGAGTCATAAAAGTGAAATACTCTTCCGGCCGAACAAGAGGTTTTTTGAGAGGAATCGCGATGTTTAAATTCAGCCTGAAGATTGCTGGAGGCGCCGCGATCGCGGCACTCGCTTCTGTTGCCGCTGTGGCCGCCGGCCCGGCGGAAACCCCCTATGCCAGCAAGGCTATTGCTTCCGGCCAGTTCGACCAGGCCGAGCGGATGCTGAAGCCCGCCAGCTATGCCGATGCACAGGATCCTGCGCGCCTCATCAACTTGGCGACGGTCTATGTGCAGACGCAGCGCTTCGACAAAGCGCGCGCTGCCCTGCAGCAGGTCAATCGCTTACCCGACGAGACACTCATCCTTGCCGGTGGCGTCGGCTACACCAGTCACAATATCGCCAAGGCGATGTTGAACCGCCTGCCCTGAATCCTCCCGGAGGGGCGGGGTGGCCGAGAAAGGAGCGGGGACGAACGTCCCTGCTCCTTTTCTTTTTTATTTTTCGATGCGGCGCGGCAGCGTGAATAGCTCCGAAATGTGCGGCTCTGGAATATTGAATCCCGCGCGCGCGTAGAAGCGCGGAAATGCGCGAGTCGTGTTCGGCACCCGATGTCGCATTCGTCCAAGCGACCGATCTGATGGGACCGGCAATAGACCCGCGCCCAAGTTGGCAAAATCAACAATTTCCCAACAAATCATAGGTTTTCAATCATTTCCTCGTCGTGCCGAAATGGCGCGTTGTCACATTTCCGACATCAAATTGTCATCGGTCGGAAACCGAAATCGCATCTGCCTGTCACACTCATCTCCTAGCTGCGCCACTGAGGGGGCAAGGGGGTACCAGAGAGTCGTTCTCCCGTTGGCCGTCCTGCAACCAAAGATCCGGACCCACCGGCAGCGGAGACGACGATGACACGTATCAATCGGACCATGACCATTTTGCTGGCGGGCGCGGCCCTGCCTCTTCTCGCCGGTTGCGGCGCCAATGAGATCGCCTCGCCCGGTACTGGCGGAAACGTCACCATCAATCTTCCGGGCACCGGCACGCCCACGCCGACGCCGACCCCGACGCCCACCGGCGGCGTGACGGCTGCGACGGCTTGCCCGGCGATCGCCGATTCCAAGGGCCTCAAGGACGATGGCGTGATCACTGGCCCGACCGGCAGCTATCGGGTCTGCACGCTGCCCGCGATCATCGCGAAAAGCTCCATCCTTCCGAAGATCACCGGCCTGGTCTATCAGCTCAATGGTCGCGTCGACGTCGGCTGCGACGGCGGTTTCAGCGCTCCCACGGTGGGCGCGCCCCGCACGAGTTCGACGGCCGGCTGCACGGCGGCCAACGGCTTCACGCTGACGGGCGGCCAGCTCACGGCCGACACCAACGTGACGCTGACGATCGCGGCAGGCGCAATCGTCGTAGGCAACAGTGGTCCGTCCTGGCTCGCCGTCAATCGCGGCAACAAGATCGATGCGCAGGGCACGGCTTCGAATCCGATCATCTTCACCAGCCGCGAAAACGTGCTCGGCACCAACACCGACAGCTCGATCGGCCAGTGGGGCGGCATCGTTCTCCTCGGCCGCGCGCCGGTGACCGACTGCACGACCGGTTCGGTCGGCTCGGGCACCTGCGAACGCCAGACCGAAGGTGCGGTCGACCCGGCCGTGTTCGGCGGCGCGGACAGCGCCTATAATGCCGGCACGATCAAATATATGCAGATCCGCTATTCCGGCTATGTGCTGAGCGCCGGCATCGAGCTGCAGTCGCTGACCACCGAAGGCATCGGAACGGGCACGACGCTCGACTATATCCAGAGCCACAACAGCTCGGACGATGGCGCTGAATTCTTCGGCGGCTCGGTCAACTTCAAGCACTATATCGCAACTGGCGCCGACGACGACAGTCTCGACTTCGACACCGGCGGACAGGGCAACTTCCAGTATGTCCTGCTCATCCAGCGCACCGGCCAGGGCGACGCTCTGTTCGAGATCGACAGCAACGGCAACGAGGCCGACACGCCCCGCACAAAGCTCAACGTCGCGAACTTCACGGCGCTCCAGCCCGCCGCAAGCGCCAATAACGACGCGGCCGACCAGGCATCGGCTCTGTTCCGCGGCAACTCGGACACGACGCTGGTCAACGGCATCATCGCCACGCCGAACAATGAGTGCGTCCGCCTGAACGGCTCGGGCACGACCCCGGCAACGCTGGTCGCCCGGTCGGTGGTCATGCAGTGCAACGCCACCAAGTATATCGGCACCGGCAGCTACACGGCCGCTCAGGTCGCGACTGCCTTCGGGGCCGGCGCAAACAATAACAGCGACAGCTTCGTGCCGACGCTGACCGCTGTCTTCGTGAACGCGACGGCTGAAACGGCGGTGGTCGCGACCGATCCCAAGACGGTCAACGCTTTCTTCGACACGACGACCTATGTCGGCGCGGTCAAGGATGCGAACGACAACTGGTACAAGGGCTGGACCTGCAACTCCAGCTACGCACCGATGGACACGACGACCAACGCGAACCGCGCCTGCACGTCGCTGCCGATCACCTGAGGCCAAGTCTCGACCCTTCCGGGCGGGACGCGGCTCACCGGCTGCCTCCCGCCCGAAAGTCCAAATTGCACACTATAAGGGGATTTTCGATGGCGACGCCGCTCAAGTTTGCGGGCCTGCTGTTCCTGACATCGGCATTGGTCGCGCCGGCCGCGCTTGCACAACCGGTCGCTCCGGCAGGCCCGGAAACGGCTCCGGCCGCCGAGGCGCCGGCCGCAGAAGAGACCCCCGACGTTTCCGTGCCTGGCGGTACGATCGTGGTCACCGGCCGCCGTGGTGGCAATGTCCAACGCACCGCCCCGGCGGTTGTTTCGGTGCTGTCCTCGCAGGACATCGCCCGGACTGGCGAAGGCAATATCGCCGGCGCGCTGGGCCGCGTGACCGGCCTCAGCGTGGTCGGCAACGGCTTCGTCTATGTGCGCGGCCTTGGCGATCGCTATTCTCTCGCCCTGCTCAACGGTTCGCCTCTGCCGAGCCCCGAGCCACTCAAGCGTGTCGTGCCGCTCGACCTCTTCCCGACCAACATCGTCTCGTCCTCGCTCGTCCAGAAGAGCTACTCAGCCAACTTCCCCGGTGAATTCGGCGGCGGCGTCATCAACCTGACGACCAGCGCCGTGCCGAAGGAGAGTTTCCTGACCGCCAGCCTCGGCGCGGGCGGCAATAGCGAGACGACGTTCAATCTCGGCTACACCTATTATGGCAACGATCTCGACTTTACGGGTTTCGACAACGGTTCGCGTAACACCCAGCCGGTGCTGGCCGCCTATTGGGCATCCGGCAAGCGCGTCAACGAACTGACGCAGGCTGAAAACCGCGCCGTCGCTGCATCCATGATCAGCCCGAGATTCGCGATCGTGAACCGCTGGGGCAGCGTCCAGCCGAACTTTTCGGCGACGCTGACCGGCGGCACGTCGTTCGACATCGGCAGCGATGCGACGCTCGGCGTCATTGCGACGGCGGGCTATAGCAACAAGTGGCAGACGCGGGATTCGCGCCAGCAATTCTCCCCATCGCCCGACATTTCGCAGATCACCAAGGATTACGAGCGCGTCACGACCGACAATCGCATCGTCGTGAACGGCCTGCTCGGCCTCGGACTCGAGTTTGGCGATAACAAGATCCGCTGGACCAATCTCTATATCCGCGACACGCAAAAGAATACGCGCTTGGCGCTCGGCAAGGAGGACGTCCAGCTTTCGCCCCAGACGCAGATCCAGGACACCGCCTGGTATGAGCGCCAGCTCATCGACACGCAGGTTGTGGGCGAATTCAGGATCACGCCGGAACTCGAACTCAACCTGCGCGGCACCTTCGCCAACTCGCAGCGCGAAGCGCCAAACGAGTTCACGGTCGAATATGTGAAGACCCATGCCGGACCGTTCGGCGACTATTTCGTCAACCTGCTCAACAACGGCAACAACGGCACCGCCGTCATTCGCTATTCCGACCTCAACGAGGACCTCTGGGCTGCCAGTTCCGATCTGAGCTGGAAGCCGATTCCGGACCTCACGCTGTCAAGCGGCTACGCGTTCCAGCTGACCCGGCGCGACAGCACGCGCCGTGAATATTCGATCGTGGCGGCCTTTGAGGATACCGATACCGCCATTGGCATGTTGCGGCCGGACCTGCTGCTCGGCTCGAACCTGATCACCAATCCGCGCTTCGGCTACCGCCTGCAGGACAATGAACCCAATCCGGCTTTCCGGGCCAAGCTCAGGAACCATGCCGGCTATGCCAAGGCGAGCTGGCAAGCGACGAAGGACATCCTCATCGATGCGGGCGTGCGCTATGAGCGCGCCACGCAGATCGTGGCGACGGTTCCGGCCTTCACGACCAACCCGTCGAACTTCTCGAACACGCTGAAGAACGACTATTGGCTGCCGACCGCAACGCTGACCTGGCAAGTCGATCCGGAGATGCAGGTGCGTCTGAACGCATCGAAGACGATCGCGCGCCCGCAGTTCCGCGAACTCATCTACCAACCCTATTTCGATCCCGATACGAACCGCCTCTATCTGGGCAACCCGTATCTCACGGACAGCAAGCTGCTGAACGTGGAGGCGCGGTACGAGTGGTATTTCGGGCGTGACCAGCGAGTCTCGCTTGCCGGCTTCTACAAGAAGATCGACAAGCCGATCGAGGCGTTCATCACGTTCCTGAACAACGAGCCGGCGACCAGCTTCGCCAATGCGCCGAAGGCCGATCTTTATGGCGGCGAGTTCGAACTTCAGAAATATTTCGACCTCTCCAGCTGGACCGACGGCAAGTTCTTCGCGTCGCGCCGCCTGGTTGCGATTGCGAACTATACCTATACCAAGTCTAAGCTGAAGGTGGGCTCGGGCGATCTGATCTTCGTCTATCCGGCCTCGGTTGGCTCGCCGTCCAATACCTATTTCCGCGATGGCGCGCCCCTGACCGGTCAGTCCGATCATATCGTCAACTGGCAGATTGGCCTGGAGGATACCGACCACCTGTCACAGCAGACGCTCATCTTCTCCTACGCAAGCAAGCGCGTGACCAGCCGCGGTGTGAAGGGGCCGTCTGCCGGCACAAGCCAGCCGGACGTCTATGAATATCCGGGCTTCAACATCGATTTCGTCGCGCGCCAGGGCTTCAATCTTGGCAAGAAGGAATTCGAGCTCAAGTTCGAGGCCCGCAACCTGACGAACCGCAAGTACAAGGAAACCCAGCATCTGGGCTCCAACAACGTGGTGTTCAATCTCTACAAGCCCGGCACGACGGTGAACCTGTCGATCTCGACGACCTTCTGAGGCCGGAGCAGGGCAGAAATGGAAAGGGCGGCTATTCGGCCGCCCTTCTTATGTCAGCCGATCCAGGGCAATTCGCGGTACCATTTGGTGATGATATATTTGGTGCCGCTGCGCACTTTCATGCCGTGGTGGAGCGTCGCATGATTGACGCCGCCGTCGGGCAGGCGGTTGTTCCATGCGACCAGCTTCCCCTTCTCGGGTTTGACCATCTTGTCGACCTCGATGAAGCGGGTCGCGCCGCCGTCTCGCGGTTCGTTGAGATAGACCATCAGTGTCCAGGTCCGGTTGCCCGAGCGGCCGCAATATTGCTCATAGTCGCGGCCGTTGGGCTCGAAATAGTCGGTATGCGCCTTGAATTCCTGGCCGACGGCGTAGCGCTGCCCTTGCAGCGGCTCGCCATGAGCAGCGCTCAGGCCGCTGACAGCGGCGAGCTTCGCATCGATCGCCGCGACGAACGGATCGCTGCCGTCGAGGTCGCAGGTTTCGCTGGTGCGATAGGCTTCATAACCCAGGTCGTCCGCGATGGTGGACGGGCGGCGCTGCGCGTCGATCCGTTCCATTAACCCTGTGCACTCATAACCGCTTAGGAAATCGCGCAAAATATAGAGTTCGAGCTCCGGGCGCGGGAAGCGCTGGATGCCGGGCTGCTTGGCGAGACTGGGGGCTTCGAAAGGAGACATGGCGATGAGCCGTGCGTGTAGCAGGCTGGAATTGACGCAAGCAACCGCTAAGCGCTGCACAAGGCACTGTCATTTTTCATTAACCATATTGTAGTGGATCAGTCATAGAGCGAGCATAGGCAGTGCGAGCTTCTGGAGGGTAGCAGCACAACCATGCGATTTCGTGGCCTGATGAGCCTGCCGTGGGGGGCACAATCCCGTTCGTCGTCCAGATTTGGGCGATGGATCGAAGGAGTATTGATGTTTGTCCTCGCGGTGCAGATTGCACGCCTGTTCTGGGTGATGTTCGCGTCAACCGGCGCCTTTGGCGACTGGCGGCCGTTCGAGCCGGCCATACCGGGCCCCGCTGCGCGCACCGCCTTATTCTCTGCCTTCGATCCATTTTATCGTGATGCCCCCGCGGCAAATGATGCCGTGCAGCAGGTCACGTCCCTGCCGTTCCGCCTCTACGGTATTCGCATCAACGAGGGTTCGGGTCTCGGGTCCGCCATCATCGCCGATCAGTCGGGGCAGCAGAGCGCCTTTTCGGTCGGCGAGGACATCATGCCGGGCGTGACATTGAAGGCGGTGGCATTCGATCATGTTGTCATTTCGCGCAATGGCGCCGAGGAAAATCTCTTCATCGACCAGTCCGGCAGTGCGCCTCCGCTTCCGCCAGTAGCACTTTCGGGTCCGCCACAGGCTCCTGCCGGCGGCGGGACCACGCTCAACCCGCCGCCCCCTTCGGGTTCGGAGCCATTGTCGTCCCAAGCCATTTTGAACGGCATATCCTTTGCGCCTCGCACAGAGAACGGCTCTGTCACCGGCGTGGTTTTGAATGCGCAAGGCAGTGGTGACATTTTCGCGCGCGCCGGTTTCCGGCCGGGCGACATTGTCGCCCAGTTCAACGGCGCGCCCATCCGTTCGCCTCAGGATCTTCAGTCGATCAAGAACGCCATCAAGCCCGGTGCGCGCCTCACGCTCATGGTCGAGCGCGGCGCGGCGACCGTCCCCATTGCCATCATCATTCCGGACAACAAATGAAGTCTAAGAATTTCAAGCGCCGTGTCGCCGGCCTGTTCATTTCAGCGCTCATCGTCGGCGCGCCCGCACTCGCGCAGCTCAGCCTCAACGTGCGCGATGCCGACATCCGCGCCTTCATTCAGGACGCGGCCAAGGCGACCGGGCGGACCTTCATCATCGACAGCCGGGTGCAGGGCAAGGTGTCGGTCGTCACCGATCGGCCCCTCAGCAAATCGGAATATTTCGAGATCTTCCTCTCGACGCTACGCGCAAACGGCCTTGTAGCGGTTCCAGCGCCGGGCGGATCCTTCCGTATCCAGCCTGCCGACGGCGCCGCAAGTCAGCCCACGCCGGTCAACCGGGCGGCCAATCGCAACCAGTTCGTGACCGAGGTCATTCGTTTGCGCGCCATCGATCCCCAGTCGGCGATGGACACGATCCGGCCGCTGGTCAGCAAGGATGGCACCGTTTCGGCCAACCGCTCGGGCCGTTCGATCGTCGTCGCCGATTATGCCGATAATATTTCCCGCATCCGCCAGATCATCGCGCGCATCGACACGGATGCCAATACGACCACCGTCGTTGCGCTGAGCAATGCCGGCGCGCGCGAAATCGCTGGTTCGCTTCAGACACTGCTGACAGGCGGTGGCGAGGGCGCGCAACCGAGCGCGACCGTGGTCGCGGTCGACAGCTCGAACAGCATCGCCATTCGCGGCGACAGCGTCACGGTGGCCAAGCTCGTTGCGATGGCGCAGGACCTCGACAAGCGCGCTGCGGCGGGTACCGAAGTGCGTGTCTACTGGCTCGACCATGCCGATGCCGACAAGCTCGTGCCTGTGTTGCAGCAGTTGCTGGGGCAGGGTGCGATTGGTGGCGGAACATCGTCGTCGTCGACGCCGGTTGCCTCAGCGGCCAGGGGCGGTGGCGCGCCGGCGGCGACGCCAGCCCCCACTGCGACTGCAGCCGTGTCGACAGGCGCGGGCATCGCGACGCGCGGCCCTGCCGTCGTCACGCGCTATGAGGGGACCAACGCGCTGATCGTCGCGGCAAACGCAGATGTGCAGCGCCAGGTTGGCGAGGTCATCCGCCAGCTCGACACGCGCCGCCCGCAGGTCATGATCGAGGCGATCATCGTCGAGATCGGCGACGATGCCGCCAAACGCCTTGGCGTGCAGTTCCTGATCGGCAGCACCAAGGTGGGCTTCGCCGGTACCAATTATTCCAACGCGCAGCCGAACATCCTCACGATTGCGGGTGCCATTGCGGCGACCAAGCTCAATGAGAAGACAACGACGGTCATCAACCCGAACGGCAGCACCACGACCACGACCGCCACGGAAAATACCGAGCTGGCCAACCAGTTGCAGCAGGGAGCCGTGACGGCGCTGCAGAATGCGACCGGCGGCTTTGGCGGTGTGGCCACGGAGCTTGGCAAGAACGGGATTTTCGGCGCCATCCTGAGCGCGGTTCAGTCCGACACGAAGAGCAGCATTCTCTCCACGCCGTCGATCACCACGCTCGACAATGTGAAGGCGCACATGCTTGTCGGCCAGGAAATTCCGATCACCACCGGCCAGGCGCTCAGTCCCAATTTCGACAACCAGTTCCGCACCGTGCAGCGCGAGAATGTCGGCATCATTCTCGATGTGACGCCGCAGGTGAGTGGCGGGGGACAGGTCAAGCTCTTCATCAAGCAGGAAGTGTCCTCGATCGCGGGTCCGGTCTCGTCGAGCAACAGCGACCTGGTTCTTAACAAGCGGGAGTTCGAGACGACCGTTCTGGTCGACGACGGCGAAATCTATGCGATCGGCGGCCTGCTTGACGAAAATGAGCGCCGCACCATCGAGAAGCTGCCTTTGCTCAGCGACATTCCGTTGATCGGCGAACTGTTCAAGTCGCGCAGCAGGTCCCGCACGAAGACCAACCTCGTCGTGTTCATCCGCCCGACGATCCTCATGACCCGCGAGGACAATGCCGAAGTGACGGCACGCCGCTACGGTTATGTCCGTTCGGTGCAGAAGGCCGTGAACCCCAAGGAAGAGCCGTCGCTGGATGCACTGGTCCGCGATTATATGGGCGCGGCGTTGCCGGTGAGCGACGGTCCGCGTGCCGGCGACCAGGTGATTGACGGCGCAGCGCCGGCGGCAGCTCCACAACCCGGCGGAGCGCCAGGGAAATGAGTTCGGATGGCGAAGCGGACGGCGGCGCGGCGGTGACGCCGGCGCACGGCCTGATGCCGGTCGACATACCTTATGCCTTCGCGCGCAAATATGGCGTCGTGATCGTTTCCGGCCAGGACGGCGCGGGTGATGCCCGGCTCAAGGTCGCGCTGCGTGAAGGCGGCGATCCGCGCGTTCTGGTCGAGGTGCGTCGCCATCTCGCCCGCAGCTTCGACGTGACGATTGCGGACGCCAAGGCGTTCGACAAGCATCTCTCCGATCATTACGCCATGGAAGGGTCCGCCGCCGCCATGGCCGGGTCGATGGCCATGAGCGGCGACGATCTCGATTTCATCGCTGGCGACATGCCCACGGCCGAGGACCTGCTCGACAGCGGCGACGACGCGCCCGCCATCCGCCTGATCAACGGCATCATCGCCGAGGCCGCGCGCCAGGGCGTCAGCGACATCCATATCGAGCCCTATGAGACCGGCTTGGTCGTGCGCATGCGCATGGACGGCGTGCTGACCGAGACGCTGCGCATGCCCGCGCATGTCGCGCCGGTGGTGGTCAGTCGCATCAAGGTCATGGCCCGTCTCGACATTGCCGAGCGCCGCCTGCCGCAGGATGGCCGCATCGGCCTGACGCTCGGCGGCAAGCTGCTCGACGTGCGCGTCTCGACGCTGCCCAGCCGCGCGGGCGAGCGCGTGGTGCTGCGCATCCTCGACAAGGAAAATGCCGGCCTGTCGCTCGACGTGCTGGGCATGACCGGCCTGGCCGACGCCACGTTTCGCGCTGCGCTCGCTGAGCCCAACGGCATCATTCTCGTCACCGGCCCGACCGGCAGCGGCAAGACGACCACGCTCTATGCCGGCCTGCGCCAGCTCAACGACGGCAGCCGCAATATCCTCACGGTCGAGGATCCGGTCGAATATGCGATCGAAGGGGTCGGCCAGACCCAGGTCAATGCCAAGGTCGGCCTGACCTTTGCCGCGGGCCTCCGCGCCATCCTACGCCAGGATCCCGACGTCGTCATGGTCGGCGAAATCCGCGACCGCGAAACCGCCGAGATCGCGGTGCAGGCCTCGCTCACCGGCCATCTCGTGCTCTCGACCGTGCATACGAACGACGCGGTCGGCGCGATCACTCGCATGCGCGACATGAAAGTCGAGCCTTTCCTGCTCGCCTCGACCCTGCGCGCCGTCATCGCCCAGCGCCTGGTGCGCCGGCTCTGCCCGAGTTGCCGCGAGCAGACCCCCGCCGACAAGTCGGTCGCGGCACTGCTCGGCTTCGACGAGGGGACGCCCATCTATCGCGCCGTGGGTTGCGCCGATTGCAGTGGCAGCGGCTACAAGGGCCGTATCGGCGTGTTCGAGGCCATCCGCATCGATGAGACACTGCGCCGCATGATCAACGAGGGCGGCGACGAATCGCTCATCGCGCGCCACGCCTTCCTCAATGCCCCCAATCTCGGCGCTTCGGCCCGCGCACTGGTGCGTGCCGGCGAGACGAGCGCGGAGGAGGCGATCCGCATTTCGAGGCGCGAAGCAGAAGCGGTCGATGCCTGAATTCGACTATGTGGTGATCGACGGCGGCGGCAAGGAACGCCGGGGGCAGGTGCGCGCGGAAAACGTCGCCGACGCTCGCGCCACCCTTGCCGCAAAGAAGCTGTTCGTCGTGCGCATCGGGGAAGGGCGGGGGAGTGCCTCGCCGGCCGAGCCGACCGGGTCTGCGGCGGCGTTCTTCAGTCTCAAGCGCAATCGTCTTTCCGGGAAGGAACTGGCGCTCCTGACGCGCCAGCTCTCCACGCTGGCCCAGGTGTCCCCGCTCGAGGAAGCGCTGCGCACGATCACGCGCCAGAGCGAGAAGCGGCACGTCCGGGATATCGCCGCGAAGGTCCATGCCGGCATCGTCGAGGGTCGCACCCTGGCCGATGCCATGGCAGCCGAACCCCGCAGCTTTCCGGGCCTCTACCGCGCAATGATATCGGCGGGCGAGCGCTCCGGCAGCCTGCCTGCGCTGACCGAGCGTCTCTCCAACCTGCTTGAGCGGCAGGCAGCAATGCGCGCGAAGATGCTTGCCGCGCTCGCCTACCCGGCTGCGATTGCGACCTTCGCCGTGGTCGTGGTGACGGCCCTCATGATCTTCGTGGTGCCACTCGTCGTCGACCAGTTCGATACGCTCGGCCAGCAGCTGCCGCTGCTCACGCGCATTGTCATGGGCCTGTCATCCTTCCTGGCGCATTGGTGGTGGGCTTTGGCCATCCTCCTTATCATCGCCGCTATCGGTGCCTGGCGCGCGCTGCAGGTTGAATCCGTCCGGCTCAAGGTCGACGGTGCCTTGCTGCGCGTCCCGTTTCTGGGCCGCCTGCTGCGCGATCTCCATGCCGCCCGCATGGCCCGCACACTCTCGACCATGGTGGCGAGCCGCCTGCCGGTGATGGAGGGCCTCGCGCTCACCGTGCCGACCATCCACAACCGGGTTCTCAAGCGCGCCACGGGCGAGATCGTCGAGTCCGTGCGTGGTGGAGGCAGCCTGTCCGCTGCGATGCGCCGGGTCGAGGTCTTCCCGCCGCTCCTCGTCTATCTCGCGGCCTCGGGCGAAAGTGCCGGCCAGCTCGACATGATGCTGGAGCGCGCGGCCGACTATCTCGAGCGCGAGTTCGATGCCTACAGCGCGGCGGCGCTTTCGCTGCTCGAACCTGTTATCATCATCCTCATGGGTGGCGTCGTCGCCACCATCATTCTCTCGATCCTGCTGCCGATCATGCAGCTGCAAAGCCTGACTGGAATCTGACCCATGACCGTTGCCGACATTCTCAAGGCCGCGCGCACGCGCAAAAGCACCGAGGACGGCTTTTCGCTCATCGAACTGCTCGTCGTCATCGTGATCATCGGCCTGCTCGCCACCATCGTTGCGATCAACGTCATCCCGGCCGGCAACAAGGCCCGCGTGGAGAAGGCGAAGGCCGATATCGCGACCCTGGAGAATGCGCTTGAGCAGTATCGGCTCGATAATCTCACCTATCCCAGCACCAGCGACGGCTTGCAGGCGTTGCTGGCAGCGCCTCCCGGCCTCGCTCAGCCCGAGCGCTACAGGCAGGGCGGCTATATCAAGAAGCTGCCCGAGGATCCCTGGGGTCATCCCTATCTTTATCAGGCGCCGGGCCGCAAAGGCGCGTTCGACGTCTATTCGCTCGGCGCTGACGGCACGACTGGCGGCGAGAAGGACAATGCCGATATCTATTCGAGCGCGCCTTGATCGCCGAAGGGCACGCAGGGCGCTGAGGCGCCAGGAGGCGGGCTTTACGCTGCTGGAGATGCTGGTGGCGCTGGCGATCTTCAGCCTCGCGGGGCTGGCGATCGTGCGGCTCCAGGCCGTGTCCGCGCGCAGTGCCTTCGATCTTCGCGAGCGGACAATGGCGCAGATTGTTGCGCGCAATCTCATGGTCGAGCGCCTCACCGATCCGCAGCCGCCTGCTTTTGGCAGCGATACGGGGCAGGCGGAGAATTTCGGCCGCGTCTGGGCCTGGCGGCAGGGGACCGCACCGCTGCAGGACAATCGGCTCGCCGCAATCACCATCCGCGTCGAGGGTGGCCCGGGCCAGTCTCCCGCCATCATCAGTTTCGTGAGACCCGTCCGGTGAAGCGCGCGCGTCGGAATGGCTTCTCACTCATCGAACTGCTGGTCGTGATCGTGATCATCGGCCTGCTGTCGAGCGCCGTGGTGCTCACCATGACCGATCCTCGCGGCCGCATTACCGGCGATGCCGACCGTTTCGCCGGGCGCGTCCGCGCTGCGCGCGACAGCGCGATCGTCTCGGGGCGTCCGATGGCGCTCTGGGTATCTCAGACCGGCTATGGTTTCGAGCGGCGGCAGGACGGGACCTGGCAGGCAATGAGCGAGGGGCCTTTGGCTGCAACCGACTGGTCTCGCGAGACGCAGGCGCGCTTCGACGGAGTCAGCCAGCTCCGCATGGTATTTGACAGCATCGGACGCGCAGACCAGCCCCTGGACTTCACGCTTGCGCGCGATGCGCAGCATATCCGCGTGCGCATCGATCTCGACGGGCGGGTGAAGACCGGTGAGTGACCAGTCACCGATGCAGGAGCGCGGCTTCACGCTCATCGAGCTGCTCGTCGCACTGCTCATTTTCAGCCTGCTGGCGGCCGCGGGCGTGATGCTGCTGCGTGGCAGCGTCGATACGCAATCGGCGGTGCGCGCGCATCTCGACGCGCTCGGCGACACGCAGCGTGGCATTGCCACGCTCGATGCCGATCTCTCCCAGGCCGTGGTCCGCATCAGCCGGCTGCGCGAAGGCACGTCGGCACCGGCATTCTTCGGCCGCAAGGCCCAGCAATCCGAGCCGCTGATGCAATTCGTGCGCGGCGGCTGGAGCAATCCGGCGAACCAGCGGCATCCCTCGATCCAGCGCATCGAATATTGGTGGCGCGACGGCAAGATCGAGCGTGTGAGCTATCCGTATGTGGACGGCGCGGAAGCGTCCGAGCCTGCCACGCTGTTCGATCAGGTCACGGACGTGAAAGTTCGTTATCGCGCGCCCAAGGGCGACTGGCTCGACATTTGGGGGAAAGAACCCAACAAGCTGCCCGTCGCGGTCGAATTCGTCATCACCCGCGCCGGGGGACCGCCATTGACCCTGGACTTTCTCGTCGGGCCGGCGGTCGGCCAGCGCGAGGACCAGCAACCGCCGAGCGCTGACGGCGATACCGACCAGGGACCCGGCAATGGCGTCTGACCCGCATCCGATGCGCGAAGGCGAAGCTGGCGCGGCGCTGTTGACCGTGCTGCTGTTGGTCGCGATCCTTGCGGTCATTGCTGCCGTGGCGCTGGACCGGCTGGTCCTGGCCAGTCGTATGACCCGCAATCTCGTCTCCGCCGATCAGGGCCGTGCCTATCTGATCGCGGCCGAACAGGTTGCCGGGACCCGCATCGAGACGCTGCTCTCCGCTCGTGCCGACCGGACGACGCTTGAAGGGGGCTGGCTTGGCACGCCCCAGGTCATGAGTGTGCCGGGCGGCAGCGTAACGGCACGCGTGCGCGACGGTGGCAACTGCTTCAACCTGAACAGCCTTGCCGAACGCAGTCCGGCCGTCCCGGGAACCGTCGGGCGCCCGCTCGTGGCGCGACGGCTCGGGATCGACCAGTTTTCCGGTCTCATGCGGCTTCTGGGCATCGAGCGGCGCGTCGCGGACCAGGTGGCGGTTTCGGCCGCAGACTGGATCGATAGCGATGCTGTTCCTGGTCCGGGCGGCGCCGAGGATGATTTCTATCTGAGCCAGAAACCGTCTTATCGAACGGCCAATGATCTCATGGCCGACCCGAGTGAATTGCGTATGGTCAATGCCGTTACTCCGGAGATCTATGAGCGGCTGCGGCCCTGGATCTGCACGTTGCCCGGGACGGCACTTTCTCCGATCAATGTGAACACGCTACTGCCCGAACAGGCGCCGCTCCTGGCGATGTTGTCACCGGATCGGCTTGGCGTCGATCAGGCGCGGCAACTGCTGGCGCGCCGCCCTGTTGATGGCTATGGCAGTCTCGT
The DNA here is from genome assembly GCA_036404995.1 of Sphingobium sp. Classification (GTDB taxonomy): domain Bacteria; phylum Pseudomonadota; class Alphaproteobacteria; order Sphingomonadales; family Sphingomonadaceae; genus Sphingobium. The sequence continues at coordinate 26,995 of DASWYL010000038.1, forward strand.
TGATTTCTGGGCGCAACCGTCGCTCGCGGCGCTGCAACTGCCGGAGATGGTGCAGAGACAGGTGCAACAGAAGTCGCGCTGGTTCGATGTGAGCTTTTCGGTCGATCTGGGCGGTGACAAGGTGGAAGATACTGTGCTGTTCGATGCCGGCATCAGCCCGGCGCGGGTTGTGCGGCGGCAATGGGCGGGCAATAGCGATTAACCGATGAAGTGCGACTATATCATCCTGCCTGGGTCGGAGCCCGAAGCGCCTCCGCACTGGATCCGTCTCGTGGACGGCTACATCGTCCAGCGCGGCAAGGGCGAGCGATGGCGCCATCCCGCGGAAGTGGAGGAAGGACCGATCGACGGGCGTGCGCTGCTCGTGCTGCCGCCGGATGTGACGACGCTGCACTGGATCGCCTGTCCCGAAATGACGGTCAAGCAGGGCGCTCAGGCTGCTCGCGTGATGGCGCTTGAGTCGAGCATTGCGGCTGGGGCCGGGCTTCATGCGGCGGTGATGCCGGCTGGTTCGCCCGAGCAGTCGCATGTGGTTGCGGTGACAAGCCAAAGCGCCATGAAGCATTGGATCGACTGGTGCGCAGAGCGCGGCATGCCCGACGCGATTTTCGTGCCTGCCGCCCTCATGCTGCCGCCGCCGGACCAGGGCTTCATGCGGGGGCAAGTCGGGCCGAACGAAGTCGCCCGCGGCGTCGATAGCGCCTTTGAGGCCGATGAGCCCGCTGCAGCGCTGATCATGGGGCGTGAGCCGGTTACGGACATGAGCGAGCCGGGTATCGACGACGTCCTGCGCGAATCCCTCGACAATCCGCCGCTTAATTTGCGCAGCGGGGCCTTTGCGGCGACGCCGCCGCGTGTTTTCAGCGCCGAGCGTATTCGGCGCATCGCGCTGCTGATCGCTTTCATTTTCCTGGCAGTCCTGCTGGTGTCACTGGTCCGCATCGTGAAGCTCAATCTTGAAGCATCCAGTCTCGATGCGAAGACAGTCGATGTCGCGCAGACCGTCGTGCCCGGCGTGACGGATGCCGCCGATGCCGAGGTCAAGGTCAACGCACGCTATGCGGCGCGTGGCGGAGGTGGTGGATTCACCGGCGCGATGGCGGGCGTCATGAGCGCAATGCGCGGGACCCCGGCAGTCAGCCTCGCCAGCGTCAACCAGGGCGCGGACGGCGTGTTGCGCATTCAGCTTTCGGCCGCGCGATCGGAGGACATTAACGTCGTGTTGCTGGCCCTCCAGGATGCCGGCTGGCGGATCAGCGCCGACGCCGTGCAGCAGCAGGCCGGCAAGGTGATTGCGAATATCCAGGTGGTGCGCTGATGGTCGAGAGCTTCAAGAATTGGTGGAGCAAGCATAGCGTCGCGGAGCGCTGGCTGATCGCTGTCCTCGCGCTTGCCATGGCCGTCATCTTCCTGTGGCTCGCCGTGTGGCGCCCGGTGACCGATGGTCTCGAAACGGGCTGGGCCCGACAAGGCGCGGCGCTCGATCGCTATGGCTCGGTGAACGCCAAGGTCGCTGCGCTGAAGAACGCACCCGCGGCGCCACAGCGCTCGGGCGTCCCGCTTGAACAGCTGGTGAGTCAGAGCGCGACGGAAGCCGGATTCACGCTCGATCGCGTCGGGTCGAGCGGCGGCGGCATGTCGGTAAGCATCGCTTCGGCCAGGACCGGCCCGCTTCTGACCTGGCTTTCGCAGATCGAGGCGGGCGGGGTCGCTATCCAGAGCATCAGCATCGTGCCGGGCCAGACGCCGGGAACCGTTGCGATGCAGGCCGTGTTCCAGGATCGCGGCGCATGAGCTTTCTCCGTTCCCGTCGCGCCCGCATCTGGACCGTGGTCGCCATCATCGTCGCGCTCATCGCGACCTTTCCGCTGTCGCTGGCCTTCGGACTGATCGGTCTCAAGGACATGGGCTTGACGGCGCGCTCGCTACGCGGGCCGGTCTGGTGGGGCGGGGCGGAAGAGCTGACCGTCGGCGACGTCCGCCTTGGCACGCTCAACGTTTTTCTCGATCCCCTCCACCTCTTGATCGGCCAGGCACAGGTTGAGTTCATCCGCGTGAACGGCCGTCCTGACGACCTGCTGGGCGCGGTCGTGGTCGGCCCGGGCGTCCGTAGGCTGGAGCGCCTGACTGGCAGCGTGCCGCTGGGGGCCGGCCTCGCGCCACTACCCCTCACACGCGCGAGCTTCGATAAGTTTTCGGTCCGCTTCTCCGGAGGCCGCTGCATCGAAGCGGAGGGTCGGGTCCGTGCGGTCATGGCCGCATTCTACACGGGTCTCGATCTCGCAAATGGCCTCAGCGGCGAGGCGCGTTGCGATGGCGAGTTGCTGCTGATTCCGTTGGCCAGCCAGTCCGGACAGGAACAGATTGATCTGCGTATTCGCGCCAGCGGTACCTACGAGGCGTCGATGCGGATCCGGTCAAACAACCCGGTGCTGACTGGCGCACTCGCCACCAGTGGCTTTCAGACCGTGAACGGCGAGCAGGTGCTGCGGGTTTCCGGAACATTGTGAGCCCGCTTCTCAGTCTCCTGATTGGCGCCGGCCTTGGCGCGATCATCGGCAGTTTTCTCGCGACGATCGTTTCACGCTGGCCCCATGGCCACTCGGTCATCACCGGCAGGTCACGTTGCGATAGCTGCGGCCGTGCGCTGAATGTGCTCGATCTTGTGCCGCTCGTCGGTTGGATCCTTGCGCGCGGCAAATGCAGGACCTGCAGCGTACGGATCGACCTGGTTCACCCGCTGGTCGAGTTGGGCTGCGCGAGCATTGGCGGGTTCTGCGGCTGGGCGTTCGATCCACTGTCGGCATTGTTGTTCGCCGTCGGCGGGTGGCTTCTGCTCACATTGGCGGTGTTGGATGCGCGGCATATGTGGTTGCCGGACGCGCTGACATTGCCCCTCGCAGCGCTTGGGCTGACGCTTGGCGATTGGATGCTTCCGGCACCTTTCTGGGATCGCATCATTGGGGCTGCGGCGGGTGCCGTCCTGCTTGCACTGCTGGCGTTGACCTACAAACGCCTTCGTGGACGCGAGGGCCTTGGCCTGGGCGACGCAAAATTATTCGGCGCGATCGGTGCCTGGATGGGATGGCAGGCGCTTCCCTTCGTCCTGCTGATCGCCAGTGCGGCGGCGTTGCTCTGGGCTCTGGTTCTGCGCGGGGCCGGGAAACGGGTCGATTCGGGGACCCGCATCCCGCTGGGGACCTTTCTCTGCCTTGCGGTTGTTCCGACCTGGATCGTGCTGACCGCGCTCTTCGCTTAGCGGAACGGCGGTTCGTTGAAGGCGCGCAGCTTGCGGCTGTGCAGGCGCTGGCCTTGCGCGCGGAGCCGCTCGCACGTCTCAAGCCCGATCGCGAGATGCCCCGCAATCGCTTCTTCGTAGAAGCGGTTGGCCTGACCGGGCAACTTGAGCTCGCCATGGATCGGCTTGTCCGACACGCAAAGCAGCGTGCCGTAGGGCACGCGGAAGCGATAGCCCTGGCCCGCGATTGTCGCGCTTTCCATGTCGATACCGACGGCGCGCGAAAGGCTGAAGCGCAGCGCCGAGTGCGAATAACGTAGCTCCCAGTTGCGGTCATCGGTGGTCACCACCGTACCGGTGCGCAGCCGCTCGCGAATTTCGCCGCCCAGTACATGCTCCGCCGCCTCGGCCATGGCGACCTGCACTTCGGCGATGGCCGGTACCGGGATTTCCGGCGGCAGCATGGCGTCGAGAATGTGATCGTCGCGGAGATAGGCATGAGCAAGAACATAATCGCCGATCCGCTGGCTGGGGCGCAGTCCACCGCAATGGCCGATCATCAGCCACGCCTCAGGCCGCACGACGGCGAGATGATCGCAGATCGTCTTCGCGTTGGAGGGGCCCACGCCGATGTTGACGAGGGTGATGCCGCTGCGATTGGGCGCGATCATGTGATAGGCGGGCATCTGGTGCCTGCGCCACGCGCTGTCGGCAATCATCCCTTCGGGGTCGGCTGTTTCCGGTGTCACATGGACTCCGCCGCAGCCCGAGAGTGCGGTGAAGCGTGTGCCCGGGCGCTTCAGTTCCTGGCAGCCCCAGCGAACGAACTCGTCGACGTAGCGGTGATAGTTGGTGAACAGAATGAAGCGCTGCACATGCTCCGGCGGGGTGCCCGTGTAGTGGCGCAGGCGGGCGAGACTGAAATCGGTGCGCAGAGCGTCGAACAATGCCAGCGGTCGCTCGCCGTCCGGGCCCGGCAGGAACAACCCATCGGCGATCTCGTCGCCGATTTCCGCAAGTTCCGTTGCAGGGAAATGGCGTGCCAGTTCCGTGGGCGGGGTCGAACCCAAGGTTCCGGTTGGCAAAGTGTCGAGCACATAGGGGAAGGGGATCTGCTGGTCGCTGCGGCCCACGGTTACATCGACACCATAGTCCTCGATCAGCAGGTCGATCTGGCCCGAGAGATAGCCCGAGAACATGGAGGGCCGCGTAATCGTGGTCGAATAGCGACCTGGCCGGGTCAGGCGTCCATAGGATCGACGTGTCCGCGGATCGTCTACCGGCGCATGATAGTCGATGGTGAGTTTGGGGTAGCAGAAGCGCCGCTCGGCAATGAATTCGGGGCCGGGCGCACGGCCTGAGGCGGCATAATCGGCCATGGCCGCGCTTAGCGACGCGACGGCCTCGTCATAGATGGATTGGAGTTGCGCGATGATCTCGGCGCCTGTCGGTTGGCCCATATCGGCTTCTTTCTATCAAGGTGAGTCAGATCCTGAGCCACTTTGCGCAAAAAAGGGGGCGACGTCGCCCCCTCTTCGCAACTTATTTGGAGACGGGGCTCAGAGATGTTCGAGCATATAGTCCGCAGAGGAGACCCGAAACTCGCCGGGCGCCTCGACGTTGAGCTGCTCGACCACACCGTCATTGACGACCATCGAGAAACGCTGGCCGCGCGTGCCGAGGCCGAACTTGCTGCCGTCCATCGTCAGGCCGATCGCATTGGCGAAGGTGCCGTTACCGTCCGCCAGCATCGTAACTGTGCCGTCCGCGCCGCCGGCTTTGCTCCAGGCGCCCAGCACGAAGGGATCATTGACGGCGGTGCAGGCGATCACGTCGATGCCCTTGGCCTTGAGTGCATCAGCCTTCTCGATGAAACCTGGCAGGTGCTTGGCCGAGCAAGTCGGCGTGAAAGCGCCGGGGACGGAGAAGAGCGCGACTTTCTTGCCGGCGAAGAACTCGTCGCTCTGCACCTGCTCGGGGCCGCTTTCGGTCATCGTGACGAAGGTCGTGGCGGGCAGCTTGTCGCCAGTGCTGATGGTCATCGCGGTCTCCTGAAATTGGGGGTTTGCCGGTCCGTCCGGTGTTACCGGTTGCCGGAGCAAGTCGGACTTGAGGGGCGCTCTGTCAAGAGGCCCGGCGCGCCTTTTGCCCGCTTCGGCCAAGCGGTGGGGTATTGCGCATTGCCCGCCGCCGCCGCTGTGATAGTTTCGCGGCGATGACTGTGCCGAGTACGCCTGACTCGCTGGCCGGCAAGCTGCTGCTCGCCATGCCGGACATGCCCGATTCCCGCTTTGCCCGCTCGGTCATTGCGATCTGCATCCATGATCAGGGCGGTGCGTTGGGCATTGCCTTGGGTGAACCGGTCGACGGACTGGGCGTGCATGAGCTGCTCGAATCCTTCGACATCGAGCCCGACGCTATAGGCGACGGTCCCGTGCTGGCTGGCGGCCCGATGGAGCCGCGGCGTGGCTTCGTGCTCCACGGCACCGACTGGTTGACCGACGACAGCGTCGTCATCGCCGAGGACCTGGCCCTGACGGGCTCGCTCGAAGTGCTGCGAGCGATCGCGACGGGGCAGGGGCCACGGCGCTATCTCGTCGCCCTGGGCTATGCCGGCTGGGGCAGCGGGCAGCTTGAGGCGGAGCTCACCCGGCCGGGCTGGTTCCTCTCGACGGTTAGCCCTCGCCGGCTCTTCGACGTCGATCCAGAGCGGCGCTGGGCCACTGCCTTCGCCAGCGACGGCATAGATCCGGCGATGCTCGCCATAAGTAGCGGGGAAGCCTAATTTTCTTAGGAAAATGGTAGCTTAGTGGACCTAGCTATAATGGTCTGAAATCTCGCGTTAACCCTCTTTGGCAAGAACTCGTCAAGCGCCCTTCAGCATCCTCGATGCGGGTGTGTTTGACCGGGAGCTTTCCAAAATGAAGGGCATCAAGAGAGTGTTTTTGGCCGCCGTGGCGGCAATGGTAGCAGGGAGTCCGGTTTCGGCTGCCTGCTGGTCCGACAGTACTGTCCAGGCGGCGTATGTTCGCGACTTCGATACGACCCTGATGGTGGCAACGCTACGTTGCCGCACGCAGGATGCGCAGATAGGCGCGAGCTATAACAAGTTCGTTCGCGAGAAGCGCGCCGTTCTGGTCGCCGCCAATGACGAGTTGCGCGCGCAGTTCTCGGCAGGCCGCGGCGCCAAGGCGGGGCTGGACGCATTCGACCGCTTCTCCACCTCGCTGGCGAACAGCCACGGAGCGGGCGAGGACGGCGTGAGCTGTTCCGAATATCGGGCGCTGGTCGAGTCGGCGGTGTCGGCGGCACCGAACCGGTCTGCGCTGCTTCAATTGGCTGGCAGGGCAGGGGTCAATCCCGCGCTGCCTCAGGAAGCCTGCACGCGTCGGGTCGCATTCGCCAAATAAATTCCACTTCGCATTCGTCCTTTCCTGCGACGCGAAGGCACCGGGCCGCCCCATCTGGCGGCCCGGTTGTCTTTCCGGTCCATATCGGTTCTCGAAGGGCTCGAAAGGTTCTGAAGGTTCTGGGGTAAGAGATCAAAAACTCTCCTGAGAGCGCGGACCGGGCCATCCTTCTGATCCGATATGGAGGCATAGGAGGCGAGATTCCGGAGGCGAATGTGTGGGCCGAATCATTCGGCAGTCGTGGCATGGCCCAACGGGCGTAGGACAGCAAAAGTCGCGCCGCGCCGTTTGGCAAACGGATATAAAGAAATCTTTATATTTGCCATGCAGGGACGGACTCGATAAGGCACCGCCTCATCGGCCGCCACCCGCTGGGTGTGCGGGCCATCTGCTTTTACCGCTAGCCAAGGAGTCGCATCGGTGGCCACCGTCGCTCAAGACTATATCGTCAAGGACATCACGCTCGCCGATTTCGGCCGCAAGGAAATCGAGATCGCCGAGACCGAAATGCCGGGTCTCATGGCACTGCGCGAGGAGTTCGGGCATGTGAAGCCGCTGCGCGGGGCACGCATCACCGGCTCGCTCCACATGACGATCCAGACCGCCGTGCTCATCGAGACGCTCGCCGCCCTGGGCGCCGAAATCCGCTGGGCGACGTGCAACATCTTCTCGACCCAGGATCATGCCGCCGCCGCGATCGCTGCGTCGGGCGTGCCGGTCTTCGCCATCAAGGGCGAGACGCTCGAGGAATATTGGGATTATGTGATCAAGATCTTCGACTGGGGCAGCGACCTCACGGCGAACATGATCCTCGACGATGGCGGCGACGCCACGATGTTCGCGCTCTGGGGCGCGCGCGTCGAGGCCGGCGAGCCGCTGTTCAAGCCTTCCAACGAGGAAGAGGAGATCTTCGTCGCTACGCTCAACCGCTTCCTCAAGGAGCGTCCGGGTTACCTCACCAAGACCGTCCAGAACATCAAGGGCGTGTCGGAAGAGACCACAACCGGCGTCCACCGCCTGTATGAGCTCGCCAAGAAGGGCAAGCTCCCGTTCCCTGCGATCAACGTCAACGACAGCGTCACGAAGTCGAAGTTCGACAATCTTTACGGCTGCAAGGAATCGCTGGTCGACGCCATCCGCCGCGCCACCGACGTGATGCTCGCTGGCAAGGTTGCCTGCGTTGCCGGCTTCGGCGACGTCGGCAAGGGTTCGGCCGCTTCGCTCCGGAACGGCGGCGCCCGCGTCCTCGTGACCGAAATCGACCCGATCTGCGCCCTGCAGGCGGCGATGGAAGGCTATGAGGTCGTGACGATGGAAGAGGCCGCGACGCGCGCCGACATCTTCGTGACCGCCACCGGCAACGAGGACATCATCACGCTCGATCACATGCGCGCGATGAAGAACATGGCCATCGTCTGCAACATCGGCCATTTCGACAGCGAGATCCAGATCGCCGCGCTCAGCAACATGAAGTGGACCGAGATCAAGCCGCAGGTCGACGAGGTCCAGTTCCCCGACGGCAAGAAGATCATCATGCTCGCCAAGGGCCGCCTCGTGAACCTGGGCTGCGCCACCGGCCACCCCAGCTTCGTGATGTCCTCGTCCTTCACCAACCAGGTGCTGGCGCAGATCGAGCTCTTCTCGAAGAGCGAGAACTACAAGAACGAGGTCTATGTGCTGCCCAAGCATCTCGACGAGAAGGTGGCCGCGCTCCACCTCGACAAGCTCGGCGTCAAGCTCTCGAAGCTTACCCCCAAGCAGGCCGCCTATATTGGCGTCGGCGTCGAGGGACCCTTCAAGCCCGATCACTACCGCTACTGATCGGCCGATACTGAAAAGAAGCGCCTCCGCCTTCCGGGCGGGGGCGTTTTTGCGTCTGTTGTCCATCGCAGTAGGCACCTGTCGCGCGGCTGCATCATGTTTTCCGTTTTCGCAACGGGCTCAGGAACTGTCGCTCGGTTGATTTGTTGCCTCGCGATAACAGTGACGGTTCATTTTGTAGCAAAACTGAAATGCTGCGCTTGCGAAATTCCTTACGTGGACGGAAAGCATTCAGTTCAAAGAGAACTTTGAAAGGAAAGCCCCCATGTTCCTACGCCCCATGTTGCGGGCCCAAGTCGCTGTGTCGACTTTTGCTCTGGCCGTTGCCTCTTTCGGTTCGGCGCCCGCTGCTGCGCAGGCCACCCCTGCCGACGAAGCCAACGATGCCGAACCGGCCATCATTGTCACTGGTTCGCGCATTGCGCGCCCCGAGCTTTCCGCGCCCAATCCCATCGTAAGACTCGATGCCGCGAGCATCGAGGAGTCGGGCAAGACCAATATCACTGATTACCTGGTTGACTCGCCAGCGCTTCTCGGCTCGCAGACCAACATTTTCGCCGCCGGCTCGAACCTGACCGGCGCACAGGACGTCGGCGTCAACAATCTCAATCTGCGCAATCTCGGCATCGCTCGGACGCTGGTCCTTGTCGATGGCCGGCGCCATGTCGCAGGTTCCCCGGGTAGTGCGGCCGTCGATACCAACACCATTCCCACCGACCTGATCGAGAATGTCGACATTCTGACCGGCGGTGCCTCGGCTATCTACGGCGCGGACGGCGTCTCGGGTGTGGTGAACTTCATCCTGAAGAAGGATTTCGACGGTTTGCGTCTCCGGGGCCAGGTCGGAATGTCCCAGCGCGGCGACGCCGTAACGCGCTTTGGCGCAGCGACCTGGGGCAAGAATTTCGCGGATGGACGCGGCAACATCACGCTGAGCTACGAGTTCAACGAGGCCGACCAGTTCAGCCAGCGCGAACGCCTGAATTATGGCAAGACGGGCCCGTCATACGTCCTGACTCGTAACAACGCCGACGGAACTCCGGGTAGCGCAGGCGACGATCCCAACGTTCCCGACCGGATCCTGCTCAACAATTTGCGGTGGGCAGACAGTTCGGTTGGCGGCGCGGTCGACCTTGATGGCGACTTCACGCCTGATCGCACTGGCGAGGGCGGCATTTACGATCTCGGTACCTACGTGAAGGGCACGTCATTCACGATTGGCGGCTCCAGCACTCCGCGCGAGAGCTATTTCGGAGATTATACCCCTTATACCCGGAAGAGCATCGCCAATGCCATGGCACGCTTCGAGGTCAGCCCCGCGCTCGAGTTCTATGCCGAAGGCAAATATGTGAACTCCTTTGCTTATACGCTCGCTCAGCCGACATATGATTTCTACACGACCTTGTTCTCGGACAATGCCTATCTCAATCAGCGCTATGGCGCCGATGTGGTCGGCGATGCGACCATCAGCCGCGACAATTTCGACTTTGGCATTCGCCAGTATGACATGGATCGCGAGCTGTTCCGTACGGTCGTCGGCGCAAGGGGCGAACTGTCACCGCATCTCAAATACGACATCTCCTATGTGTTCGGGCAATCGACGCAGGTGGGCACCAACCATAATGATCGCATTTCCGATCGCTATTACGCGGCGCTCGATGCTGTAGTCGGTCCGAACGGCCAGGTTACCTGCCGTATCAACCTGCCTGGTCAGACGCAGATTCAAGCGTTCAGTTATAACGGCACCGTTTACGGTACCTATGACGACAGCACGGGACTCTATCTCGGTGCACCTAAAACCTTCCAGCCCGGCCAGTGCATACCGCTCAACATCCTGGGGCAGGGCTCGCCTTCGAAGGCGGCGCTGGATTTCGTGACCGTCACTCACAGCAACTGGGCGCGCATTCGTCAGCAGGTGGTTTCCGGCGCGCTGACCGGCGATACCGGCGGCTTCTTCTCGTTGCCAGGCGGTCCGGTCGGCTTTGCGCTCGGCGCCGAATATCGCAAGGAGAGCAGTAATTTCGTGCCCTCCAGTTATTCGCTCGGCGGACAGTTGATGGATGATGCGCCGGCGCGCATCGACAAGGGGCAGTTCGACGTCAAGGAAGTGTTCGGCGAGGTCAATCTGCCGATCCTGGCGCGCGTACCCTTCGCCTATGACCTGTCGCTGGGCGGCGCGCTGCGTTACTCGGACTATTCGACTATCGGTAGCACGACGACGTGGAATGTGAACGGCACCTACGCGCCGGTCCGGGACATCACGCTCCGCGGTACCTATTCGGAAGCAGTCCGTGCGCCCAATATTGTCGAACTTTTCGCCGGCGGTAGCGGCAGTTACGAGTTCATCACCGATCCTTGCGGGCCGGAGCGGATCGCGGAAGGAACACAGTATCGTGCTGCCAACTGCGCTGCCGCGCTGGGCGCGCTGCACATCAACCAGGCGACGTTCGACCCGGCCAATGATGCAACTTCGCCGGCAAACAGCAGCCTGCTTGGTTTCCAGGGCGGCAACCCGACCTTGCAGGCCGAAACCGCCAAGACCTGGACCGCAGGCGTCGTACTACGTCCGAGCTTCTTGCGCGGTTTCACCCTGACGGCCGATTGGTATGACATCCGTCTGAAGCAGGCGATCCAGTATTCGACCGCGCAGGATGTCGTGGACCTATGCGTGGATCAGCCGAACCTGAACAACATCTATTGCAGCGTGGTCAGCCGCAGCCCGCTCACTGGTTATGTGTCGTCGTTCACGATCATCCCGCAGAACGTGGCGTCGTTCCAGACGGCCGGCCTCGATGTGACACTAAACTACAGCTTCTCGCCGTCGCCGGCATGGGGCCGCTTCAACGTTCGCGCGGTGGGCAATTACCTGCATAAGCTGACCTTCGTGCCGTCGGCGGGCGCCGATCCCAAGGACGAGCGGAATTCTGCGGCCTATCCGGCACCCAAGTTCAGTGCGAATTTCGACCTGACCTGGACCAAGGGGCCGTTCACGATGAACTACGGCATCAACTGGTTCTCGAAGACGCGGCGCGTTACGCCTGAGCAGGAGGCCGCCAACCCGGATTATGTCGAAGCGAAGTATATCTGGTACCGGGAGCGCTGGGAGCATGAGTTGTATCTGAGCTATGCGGTGCTGCAGGATAAGCTCGACTTCTATGTCGGCGTTACCAATCTCTGGGACCGCAAACCGGACGATGGCGCGGTCGCCTATCCGGTTAGCGCGGTCGGCCGGGCCTTCTACGTTGGCGTGAAGACGAAGCTTTTCTGAACTGCCTACCGTTTGCGCAAATGGGAGGCCGGTGCGTGAAAGCGCGCCGGCCTCTTTGCGATTGACCGAACCGCGACTTGTCTCGCGCGGCGGAGCCTCGTAAGCCCTCGCGTGATGTCACTTTCGCCGTTCGTCCTCACCCTCGTCGGCGGGCTGCTTGCGGCCTGGCTGATCCTTGCGTGCTGGGCGATCATAACCGGTCTTTCGATGCGTGGGGCGGCGCGGCAGGCACGTAACCAGACTGCGCGGCTGGGGACGTTACTGCAGTCGGCCCCTGCCATTCCCGTGCTCGTGCGGCAGGACGGCCGCCTCGAGGCGCCGGACCGGCTGGCAAGCTGGCTCGGCCGTGCCGACATGCCTGCCTATCTGTCCGAGCTGCTCGACGAGAATGGCGGGCTCGAGCCCGAACATGCCAAAGGACTGGCGGCGGATATCAAGGCAGCGCAGCGCGGCGGCAAGGCGTTCGTGCTGCCGATCCGTGCGAACGGCTCGAACCGCACCCTGCTCGTGCGCGGTGGTCCCGCGGAACGCGAACTCGCGGGCAATGGCGCTATCGTCCTCTGGATTTTCGACGCGACCGAGAGCCAGTCCAGCATCGAGGCGCTGCAAAACCAGGTCGCGCTCTATCGCGACGCGCTGGAGGCCCTGTCGGGCGTCATCGAGGCAGCGCCCATGCCAGTCTGGCACCGCACGCCTGACCATCGCCTCAGCCTCGTCAACAGCGCCTATGTCCGCGCCGTGGACGCCAAGAACGCCCAGCATGTCATTTCGCAGGGCATCGAGCTCATCGAGTCTGTCGACGGCGTCTCGCCTGGCGCCAATGCGGCCCTGGTTGCCGACGCGCAGGCGCCGAGTTCGCGCATGGTCCCCGTTACCGTCGACGGCGAGCGGCGGCTGATGCGCGTGGTAGACGTTCCTCTCGGTCCGGCAGGCGTCGCCGGCTACGCGATCGACATGCACGAGCTGGAGGAAGCGCGGGCCGAGCTCAAGCATCTCATCCAGGCCAATCGCGACATGCTCGACCGGCTCTCGGCAGGCGTGGCGCAGTTCGGGCCGGACCAGAAACTGCAGTTCTGCAACCAGCCCTTTCTCAGCATCTTCGGTCTCAAGCCCGACCAGGCGTCGGCTGACACCGATTTTGACCGCGTGCTCGACGCGATGCGCGACGCGGGCCTTGTGCCCGAAACGCCGGACTTCAAGGCATGGCGGCAGGCGCGGCGGCAATGGTTCCTGTCCCCGAGTGCGTTGGAGGAGAATTGGCTGCTGCACGACGGCGTGCACCTGCGGGTTTATGCGCAGCCGCTGCCTGATGGCGGCCTGCTGCTCATCTTTGAGGACCGCACAGAGCATGTCCAGTTGGCCAGCTCGCGCGACACGCTGCTGCGCGTCCGCAATGCGACGCTGGACAACCTGTTTGAGGCCATTGGCGTGTTTGCCGCAGATGGGCGCTTGCACCTGTGGAACAGCAAGTTCCGCCAGATCTGGTCGGTGCAGGAAGCGCTGCTGATGCAGCATCCCCGTGTCGATGAGCTGATGGCGGCTCTCTCCGACCGGCTCTCCCGGCCCCAGCAGGCCCAGCTTGTTCACCAGCTCATTCGGGCCGCGACTGTCGAACGGAGGCAACGCGGCGGACGGATTGCCTTTGCGGACGGACGCTATTTCGAATTTGCCGCCATTCCGCTGCCGGACGGCAATGCGCTGTTCGTGATGCTCGATATCAGTGACAGCCGCCGTATCGAGCAGGCCCTGCGCGACCGCAATGAAGCGCTGGAGGATGCCGACCGGGTCAAGACAGCGTTCGTCTCCAACATGAGCTATGAGCTGCGCACGCCGCTGACGTCCATCGTCGGCTTTGCGCAGATGATGCAAGCGGGCATGGCCGGCGAGCTGCCCAGCCAGGCCGCCGAATATGTGGATGCGATCATCGACAGCACCAACAAGCTTTCGAAGCTGATCGAGAATGTGCTCGATTTGACCCAGGGCGCCGCCGGCGGCCTTCCGATCGAGCACCGGCCGATCGACATGGAAGCGCTGGTGCGCGAAATCGCGCTCGGCTTCGAGGAGCGCGCCGCAGCGCAGGAAATCAGCATCACGCTTGCGCTGCAGGCCAGCCTTGGCGCGATCAAGGGTGACGAACGGCGCATTCGCCAGTCGGTCGAGCATCTGATCGAGAACGCGGTGAGCTATGTCGGCGCGAAGGGTCGCGTGCTCGTCCACGGCGACGGCAACCAGCATGGCGTGCGCATCGTCGTCTCCGACAATGGTCCGGGCATCGAAGCGAAGCTGCAGCCGCGCATCTTCGATACATTCTCGCGCTTCGGCCGGACCGCTGACGGACGCTCAAGCGGCCTCGGCCTGCCGCTGGTCCGCCAGTTCGTCGAGGCGCATGGCGGCAGCGTGACGCTCGTCTCCGAGCAGGGGCAGGGGACCATCGTCACGATCAGCCTGCCCAGGGACGCGTGACCCGCGTCATGCACCTGAAGACCGCCGCCGATGTAGAGGGATTTGGCGTGCGGCTGGCGAAGATGCTGCGCGCGGGCGATGTCGTACTGCTGAGCGGCGATCTTGGTGCGGGCAAGACGACGCTCGCGCGGGGACTGCTGCACGGCCTCGGTCATGTCGGCGAAGTGCCGAGCCCGACTTTTTCGATCCTGCAGGGCTATGAGCCGCCAGACGTTGCGCTTCCGGTCGGTCATGTCGATCTCTACAGGCTGGAGAGCGCGCAGGAAATCGACGAACTGGGGCTCGACGACTGGCTTGTCGACGGAGCGCTCGTGATCGAATGGCCGGATCGGCTAGGGCGGCATTTCGCCGATATCGCCCTCGACCTGCAACTGACCGTCGCAGGAGACGGGGCGCGTCTCTTGACAGCGCACCTCCCGACAGCTTGGGAAGGCCGATGGCCGCTCACATGACTCCGCCTGCCGGCGCTCCCCTATTCATCGCGAAGGCCGGATGGGCCGGCGCTCAAATCCTGCCGCTCGCGGGGGACGCTTCGTTCCGGCGCTATTTCCGGGTCGTCGATGGCGATCGCCGGGCCGTGCTGATGGATGCTCCGCCGCCGCACGAGGATCCGCGGCCGTTCATATCGGTGGCCGAGTGGCTCTGCGGTCATGGCTTTGCCGCGCCGGCGATCCTGGCGCGCGATCTCGACCAGGGCTTGCTGCTGCTTGAGGATTTCGGCGACGCGCGATTGCGCGAGCATCTTGACGATGCGCCGCAGGACGAGGCCATGCTTTACGCACGAGCGGTCGATCTGCTTGCCGACCTGCATGTCCTGCCGGCACAGCAGGACCTCGCTCCCTACGACCGGGGGGTCTATCAGCGCGAAGCGGGCCTGCTCACCGAATGGTTCGCTCCGGCGGCTGGACTTGACCTCAATGCCGATGCCTATGTCGCGGCATGGGATGCGGTACTGCCCATTGCAGAGCAGGACGCCGCGCCAGTGGTCTCGGTGCTGCGCGACTATCATGCTGAGAATATCATGCTGCTGCCTGAACCCGGCCGCTCACATGGCCTTGGCCTGCTCGACTTCCAGGACGCACTGGCCGGGCATCCTGCCTACGATCTGGTCTCGCTGCTGCAGGATGCGCGCCGCGACGTGAGTCCAGCCACCGAGCGTGCGATGCTCGACCGCTATATGGCGGCAGCGCCGGTCTCCGCCGATTTCGAGGCGGCCTATGCAGTCCTTGGCGCGCAGCGCAACGCGAAGATCATCGGCATCTTCACGCGCCTGTGGAAGCGCGACGGCAAGCCGCGCTATCTCGCCTATCTGCCGCGCATGTGGGGATTGCTGGAACGCGACCTTGCCCATCCAGCGCTCGCCCCTGTTGCGGACTGGTTCGCAGCCAATGTCCCGACTGACGCGCGCGGCGAATTGAGAGCGCAATGAGCACCATGATCGAGACCGCGATGCTGATGGCTGCGGGCCTTGGCAAACGGATGCGCCCGCTTACGGCAACTCGCCCAAAGCCGCTCATCAAAGTCGCGGGGCAGGCTCTCATCGATCATGCGCTCGATCGGATCGAGGAAGCGGGCATCCGCCGAACGATCGTCAACGTCCATTATCTTGCCGACGCCATCGAAGCGCATTTGAAGTCCCGCGCCAGGCGGACCGGCGCAGACTATCTGATCTCCGACGAGCGCTCGCTCCTTCTCGAGACGGGCGGCGGGCTTACCAAGGCGTTACCGCTCCTCGGCGACAAGCCGTTTCTCTGTGCGAACAGCGACAATCTCTGGATCAACGGACCGGTCGATTCCATCCGGGCGCTTGGTCAACGCTGGGACGACGAGGCGATGGACGCGCTGCTGCTCATGATCCCACATGCGCGTGCCACCGGGCACAAGGGTCCTGGCGACTTTCGCATGGACCCGCGGGGGCGACTCTCGCGGCGCCTGCCCGGCAAGATCGCGCCTTTTGTTTTCACCGGCATCCAAATCCTTTCGCCGCGGCTGATCACCGATCCGCCAGCTGAGATCTTCTCGACCAATATCTTCTGGGACCGCGCCATTGCCGCTGGTCGCGCCTATGGCTTCGCGCATCCGGGCTTGTGGTTCGACGTGGGCACGCCCGAAGCCATCCCGCTGGTCGAAGCTGAAATCGGAAATGGCTGAGCGGCGCGCGCCGGCTGTCTACACCATTCCCGCGCACCGGGCCTTTACCGATGCGCTCGCCAAGGGACTGATTGCACAGCATGGCGAGAGGGATGGAGGGCTGGCGTTAGCGCGCGGTATTGTCCTCCTTCCCAATAACCGCGCCGTGCGGGCGCTGCGCGATGCCTTCGTGCGCGAGTCCGGTTCCGGACTTTTGTTGCCGCGTCTCGTGCCGATTGGCGACATCGATCTCGACGAGACGCTGGGCAATGCCCTGGCGCCCATGGGCGAGGATGCAGGGGTGCCGCCAGCCATCGGATCCGCCGAGCGGCTGATGATCCTGACGCGGCTCGTCATGACTGAGCGTGCAAAGCAGGGCGAACTGGTCGATCTCGGCGAGGGATACCGGCTTGCAGTCGCGCTCGCGCAGACGCTCGACCAGCTCATCGTGGAGAAGAAGGGGCCGCACGATCTCGCGGAGGCGCGCGACGAGGAGCTTTCCGCACATTGGGATAAAGCCTTTCAGCTTTTCAGCCTGCTCTTCGATAAATGGCCCAAAGAACTTGAGAGGTGCGGCTGCATCGATGCAGCGGAACGTCGCAACCGATTGCTCGGAGCAATCGCGACGCGCTGGACGGCCGCGCCGCCCGAGCGCTTCGTTGTAGCGGCGGGTATTGTCACGACGGCGCCGGCGGTGGCGGGGCTGCTCAGGGCGGTTGCGCAGATGCCGCGGGGCATGGTGGTGTTCCCCGGCCTTGACCTGGAAGACCGGCTGACCACGGAGCAGTGGCACGCTATCGGTCCGGTCGATGGCGATACTCAAGAGCCGGGTGGACCTGAGCCGCAGGAAGGGCATGCCCAGTATGCGCTCAAGCAGCTCCTGCACCGGATGGGCGTGAACCGCGACGAGGTGGCCTTGTGGCGGTGGGGTAGCGAACATGATGCCCGGGCCGCGCGAGGCAAGGCGATCAGCAATGCGATGCTGCCCGCACTGCTCACCGGGACATGGCCAGACATCAAATCGGAAAACCGGTCCCTTGCGGGAGTGAGTGCCATCGAGGCGGCAGGACCTGCCGAGGAGGCACAGGCCATCGCGATAGCGCTGCGCGAGGCCGTCGAGCTGCCCGGCACTGCGGCGTTGGTGACACCAGACCGGGACCTCGCGACGCGTGTCTCTGCGCATCTGGCGCGGTGGGGCATCGAAGCGGACGACTCCGCCGGTCGTCCGCTCGCTCAACTTCCCCCCGGCACATTACTGCTGGCTCTGGCGCAGGCGGGTGCCGAGGCGTTTGCCCCGGTCGCCTTGCTCGCTGCGCTCAAGCATCCATTGGCGAGAGCGGGCGATGAGCGGCTGGGCTGGCTTGAGCAAGTGCGCCGACTCGACCTCCTGCTGCGAGGGCCGCGCCCGCCCGCAGGACTGGCCGGGATCGGCGCACGGCTGGCATCGAACGACCGGGCGGAACAGCTTCGGGATTGGTGGCCACAGGTTGCCGCAATGCTTGCGCCGCTGGAGGACGCCTTCGCGCGGGAGCGTCCGCTTCCGGACCTGCTCGCGGCGCTTCGTGAGACGGCATCGGCGCTGACCGGTGAGCGTGTCTGGGCGGGGCATCAGGGCCACGCGGCCGCCGCGCTCTTCGCCGAGCTGGAGGCGGCCGCGCCCCATGGCCCACCCACCGCCGATCCGAAGGGCTTTGCAGCGATGCTGGCACAGGCGCTCAGCGGAGTTGCCGTTCGTCCGCCGCAGGGTGGCCATCCCCGCATCCAGATCCTCGGCCTCCTAGAAGCGCGATTGCAGCAAGCTGATCTCATGATCCTTGCGGGGCTGAACGAGGGCGTCTGGCCCAGCCTCCCGCAACCGGACCCGTGGCTCGCGCCCCGCATCCGCCGTGCGCTGGGCCTGCCGGGGCTGGAGCGACGCATCGGCCTTTCGGCGCATGATTTCGCCAACGGCCTTGGCGCACCGCGTGTCCTTCTGTCTCGCGCGCGGCGCGACACAAGTGCGCCCACCGTCGCCTCGCGCTTCTGGCTCCGATTGCGCGCCATGACGGGCGAGCGCTGGATCGAGGATGGCAGGCTGATCGATCTTGCCCGGATCATCGACAAGCCCGAGGGGGCGGCGCAGCGCTATCCCCAGCCCGCGCCGGCACCACGCGCCGAGCTCCGCCCGAAGCGCATCGCGGTGACGGACATCGATCGGCTGCGCGCCGATCCCTATGCTTTCTACGCCGCCAAGATCCTTGCGCTGCCGTCGCTCGATCCGGTGGATGCCGATCCGGGGCCAGCCTGGCGCGGCACGGCGGCACATGACGTGCTGCATCGCTGGATGGAAGAAGGCGCGCGCGATCCGGAACGGCTTGCCGTGCTGGCGCGCGAGATGCTGGCCGGGGCGCAGGCGCATCCGCTGATGCGCACGCTGTGGCAGCCGCGTCTTCTCAAGGCGCTGGAATGGGTCGCGGCGGAAGTGGCTGCGCAGTCAGCAGAGGGCCGCGCGATTCTTTTCGGCGAGAAACGGGGCGAAATCCTGCGCGGCGGCATCACATTGCATGGCAAGCCAGACCGCGTCGATCGCCTGCCTGGCGGGGACATCGGCATCGTCGACTACAAGAGCGGCAATACCGCGACGGCCAAGCAGGTGGAGAAGGGCTTCTCGCTACAGCTCGGCTTGCTTGGCCTCATTGCGCATGAGGGCGGCTTTGCCGAATGGGGCGTCGCCAAGGGCACCGCTGTAGGCGCCTTCGAATATTGGAAGCTGGCCAAAAAGAAGGGCAGCTTTGGCTTTATCGACTCTCCAGTCGACGCCGAAGGCAAACGCGGCAAGGTCGCCACGGGTGAGTTCCTCGGTCTCGTAGAGGGCTATTTTGCCGATGCCGCCCGGCGCTGGCTGACGGGCGACGAGCCGTTCATGGCGCGGCCGCATAGCGATGCGCCGGTGTACGCAGACTATGACCAGCTGATGCGTCTCGACGAGTGGATTGCGCGCGGGGACGCCGATGGCTGAACTCGGACCGCTCAAGCCACTGACCGAGCACCAGGAGAATGCGTCCTTTCCGCGTGCGCATCGTTGGGTGAGCGCCTCCGCCGGCACCGGCAAGACGGCGGTGCTGTCTGCCCGTGTACTCCGCTTGCTGCTGCGCGGTGTTGCACCCGAGCGCATCCTCTGCCTGACATTCACAAAGGCGGGCGCCGCGGAAATGGCCGACCGCGTCCACGGGCGTCTTGCCAGCTGGGTGCAGATTCCAAGCCGCGATCTCCGCAAGGAGCTGTTCGCGCTGGGCGAGGACAATAGCGATG
Source organism: Sphingobium sp. (assembly GCA_036404995.1). GTDB lineage: Bacteria > Pseudomonadota > Alphaproteobacteria > Sphingomonadales > Sphingomonadaceae > Sphingobium. The sequence continues at coordinate 46,616 of DASWYL010000038.1, forward strand.
CCGCCATTGGCCAGGCCCGACTGCTCTTCGCAAAGGTACTCGATGCCACCGGTGGCGGCCTCAAGATCCAGACGATCCACAGCTTCTGCCAGTCGCTGCTTGCCGCCTTTCCGCTCGAAGCGGGATTGGTGCCCGGTTTCAAGCCGCTCGACGACCGGTCGCAGGCCGAGCTGTCGCGCTCTGCGTTGATTGCGATGATCGAACAGGCTGAGCGTTCGCATGATCGAGCGCTGATCGAAGCGATTGAGACGCTTGCGCTGAGACTGGGCGAGGAGGGGACGGTCAGCTATCTCGCCAAATGCGTTCCCGCCGCTCGCGCTCTGGATGCGTTGCCGGAGGACATTGCCGGGGCTTTGCTCGAGTTTCTCGATCTGCCGACGGGCGATCTCGCCGCCTATATCGCATCGCGCTGCGACGACGCCCATATCCCTGAGTCCGATCTGCGCCGAATTGCCGCGGCGAACCGCGACTGGGGGGCCAAGACGGGTCTCGGTATCGCCGACATGGTCGGGCTGTGGCTGGCCGCCGATCCCGCCGAGCGCGCGGTGCTCATCGAACCGCTCCTAGCCTGCCTCGTTACGAAGGACGGGCTGGCCAAGAACCGGAACAACGAGAAGCTGCTCGCCTTCGATCCGGGCTATGCTGAGACCACCGAGCATATCGGCCGCGCTCTGAAGGCACTTGCCGACTTGCCTGGACAGGTCGCCTACGTAAGGGCCTCAGCGCAGGGCCTGCTTGCCGGCCGCGCCTATGCTCGCGCCTATGCCACCGCCAAACGCCTCGCCGGCGCCGTCGATTTCGATGACCTGATCGGACGGGCAAGCGCGCTTCTCAACACGGACGGCATTGCGGAGTGGATCCGCTACAAGCTCGACCAGCGTATCGACCATATGCTGGTCGACGAGGCGCAGGACACCAACAAGGCGCAGTGGGACCTCGTCGAAGCGATCGTCGAGGACTATTTCGAGACCGAGCCGGATCAGGATTCAGGCACGCGCCGCACCCTGTTCGTCGTCGGCGACACCAAGCAGGCTATCTTCGGCTTCCAGGGCACCAGTCCGCGTGCGTTCGTCGACGCGCTGCAACGCTTCCAGGACCGTGCCGAGCGTACCGGCCACAGAATCGACGAGCTCCCGCTGGCCTTGAGCTTCAGGTCCATGCCGGCGGTGCTCGAGGTGGTCGATGCGACGCTGACGGCGATCGGGCATAATGCCGTCGGCCTGCCGCGACCGCCGGAGCATCACCGCGCGGCGCGGGGCTATCCCGGGCAGGTACTTCTCCTGCCACCGACCAAGACGAAGCGCGAGGTAGACGAGGAGGAGGGCGAAGGCGATGAGCCGGGCGACGACTGGACCTGGCTTTCCGATCACGAGCGCGCCCATGCCGAACGCATCGCGCGCCAAGTCAAGGCGTGGATCAACGAGAAACATGTGCTCCGGTCAAAGGGGCGTCCGGTGCGGCCTGGCGATATCCTCATCCTGCTGCGCAGCCGCGGCGCGCTGTCGCGGCTGATCGTTGCGCGGCTCTATGAGGCCGGCGTGCCGGTTGCCGGCGTCGACCGCTTGCGCCTGCAGGCACCGCTCGCCGTGCAGGACCTGCTGGCGGCGCTGCGCTTCGCGGTGCAGCCGGAGGATGATCTCAATCTCGCGAACCTGCTGGTTTCGCCGCTGATTGGCTGGAGTCAGGACGAATTGCTGGCCCGCGCCGTCCCGCGGCCAGGTTCGCTCTGGTCGCATCTTCGCGCGACTCTGGGCGAGGACATCCTCATGCCAATGCGCGACCTTCTAAATGCGGCGGATTTCACGACGCCTTATCGCTATCTGGAGATGATCCTTTCCGGGTCGATGAACGGTCGCCGCAAGCTTGTGGCCCGGCTGGGCGAGGAGGCGCGCGACGCCATCGACGAGCTGCTGAACGCTGCGCTTGGCTTCGAGGCGGACGATCATCCCTCGCTGCAGCGATTCATCGACTGGTTCGACCGGGGGGACGCGGACATCAAGCGCGAACTGGCCGAAAGTGGCGACATGGTGCGGGTGATGACCGTTCACGGCTCCAAAGGGCTGGAGGCGCCGGTCGTGATCCTGGCGGACGCTGCGTTCGATCCAGCGAGGCGTCCGAGGGGCGCCGTGCTCGAACTGCCGGTGCTCGATCATGCCCTGCCGCTCATTCCGCCGACGAAGGCAGAGTCGAATGCCAGGATCGCCGCGGCATCTGACGTCGCAGGCGTGGAGAGCATGCAGGAGCATTGGCGGCTGCTCTATGTGGCGATGACGCGTGCGGAGGAAATGCTTGTTGTGACAGGCGCGCTCGGCCCTGCGGCCAAGGGCGAGACGGCCGAGTTCAGCTGGCACAAGGCCGTCGAGCGGGCCATGACGGGCCTCGGCGCGGAGACGCTGGAGACCGGTGGGCTTCGATGGCTTGGCCGTGAGCCGCTGCCCGATGCGTCGCCACCGAAGGAGGACAAGGTGGGCGCTGTCGCAGAGGCAGCGCCGCCGCCCGGCTGGTTGTGCACGCCGGCCCCCGCCGAGGCCCGCCCGCCGCGGCCGCTCGCGCCGTCGGCGTCGCCCGAAGACGACGTCCCCAATCCACCGCCCGATGCCTTGATGCGCACCGCTGCGGAGCGGGGGCGGCTCCTCCACGCGTTGTTCGAACGCCTGCCTGACGTTGCGCCGGTCGAACGCCGGGCGGCGGCCGAGCGCTGGCTTGCCGGGGTAGGGCAGGTCACTGAGGCCGCAGAACGTGGCAAGCTGATCGATCATGCGCTGGCCGTCATCGAGGATACCGCCCATGAGGCGCTGTTCTCGCGGGAAGCGCTGGCAGAAGCGCCGATTGCGGCGGTTGTGGGCGAACAGGTCGTTGCCGGTACGGTCGATCGGCTGCTGGTCACCGATGGTCTCGTCCATGTCGTGGACTTCAAGACCGGGCGCGCCGTTCCGGGAGAAGCGGCGTCCGTTCCTGCCGCGCATCTCCGCCAGATGGCGACCTATGCCGCCGCGCTTGGAGTGATCTTCCCGAACCGTGAAATCCGCGCGAGCCTGCTCTACTCGTCCGGGCCGAAGCTTATCGACCTGCCGCCGAACCTGCTTGATCCACACAAGCCCGGCTTGGTTCCCGCGCAGCAGAAGTTGTCGGCGCCGGACCTTGAGGGGGACCCACGCGCTCACTAGATTGCCTGCAACGATTTGAAGGAGTCAGGTCACATGTCGACCAAAGCGATTTCCGATGCCAGTTTCCACGCGGACGTGATCTCGTCCGACACGCCCGTGCTCGTCGACTTTTGGGCGGAGTGGTGCGGCCCTTGCAAGATGATCGGTCCGGCGCTCGAGGAAATCAGCGACGAACTGGCCGGCCGGGTGACCATTGCCAAGCTCAACATCGACGATCATCCCGATGCGCCTTCGCGCTATGGCGTGCGCGGCATTCCCACGATGATCCTGTTCAAGAATGGCGAGCCCTTCGCGACCAAGGTCGGCGCGGCACCAAAAAGTGCGCTCAAGGGCTGGCTCGAGAACGAGCTCGGCAGTTCCAGCGCGAGCTCGGTGGCCTGATCAATAGATGATCGTCGCCGTCCGCTCCCACATTGCTGGCGAGCAGGCGGCGAGCAGGCCCCGGCCGGGCTCGGCGCCGATCACATAGGCCGAGCCGTCGGGCCGGGCGACTTTCCCGCCCGCTTCATTCACGAACAGCGCGCCCGGAGCGTGGTCCCAGGGAAGCGTGCGCTCGAACACCGCAAGGTCATTCACCCCCAGCACGATGCGCGGATATTGCTCCGCAGCACAGCGCGGAATGTCGGCCATTTCGAGCTGGCCGGCTGCGCGGGCCTTAAGGCGGACACGTGTCTCCGGGTCTGCGAAGAGCAGGGAAATGCCTGCAACGGGCAGCGGCGCGCCGGTTGGGCGGGCCGTGACATGCTCGTCATTGATCATCGCGCCCTTGCTCAATGCGGCGCAGCATAGTCGGTCGGTCAGTGGGTCGAGCATCCAACTCGCCTGCACAATGCCGTTGTCGATCAATGCGATCATGAGGCCGAAGGGCGGCTTGCCGGACGCAAAATTGCTTGTCCCATCAATCGGATCGATGAGCCACTTAAGGCCATTTCCAAGATCGGCGAGCAGCGACGGGTCGGCCGAGACGGCTTCCTCGCCGACAATGCCCGCTTCCGGCAGCAGGCGGGCGACGCCTTCCTGCAGGCGTTCCTCGCTTTCGCGGTCGGCGATCGTCACCAGTTCGTCGACGGCCTTCTCAATCACCTCATGCTGCGCGAGATTGCGATAGCGCGGCATGACGACGTCTGCAGCAACCTGGCGCATCAGTGCAGCGACGGAGTCCGAGAGGGTGTCCACGCTCAACTGCGGTAGTCGGCGTTGATCGAGATGTAGCCGTGCGTCAGGTCACAGGTCCACACGGTTGAGCGGCCGTCGCCCAGGCCAAGATCGACGCCGATGCGGATATGCTGCCCTTTGAGATGCGCGGCGACAGGCGCCTCGTCATAGCCCTCGACCGGGAAGCCGTCCGCGGCCACTCTGGTCGTGCCGAAGGAAATGGCGAGCTTGTCGCGGTCGGCAGGCTCGCCTGCCTTGCCGACGGCCATGACCACCCGGCCCCAATTGGCGTCCTCTCCCGCGATCGCCGTCTTCACGAGCGGCGAATTGGCGATGGACAGCCCGATGCGGCGCGCGCTCTCGTCGCTGACAGCGCCGTTCACGGCGATCTCGATGAATTTCTGCGCGCCTTCGCCATCCTTGACGACGAGATGCGCAAGCTGCGTGCAGATGTCGGTGAGCGCCGCCTGGAAAGCGTCGGCGCCGGGGCTGTCCATGCTGGTCAGTACCGGATTTCCCGCCGCGCCGGTCGCGAAGACCAGCACGGTGTCGCTCGTCGAGGTGTCGCCATCGACGGTGATGCAAGAGAAGCTGCGGCCATTGGCCTGGTTGAGCATTGCCTGCATCAGAGCGGGTTCGATCGCGGCGTCGGTGAAGATGTAGCCGAGCATCGTTGCCATGTCGGGCGCAATCATTCCCGAGCCCTTGATGATGCCGGAAAGCGAAATCTTCGTCCCGCCCACCACGGCGCTGGCGCTCGCGCCCTTGGGGAAGGTGTCGGTTGTGCCAATGGTCTCTGCGGCGGTCTTCCAGTCGCAGGGCTCGGCCTCGAACGCCGTCTCAAGACCCTCCCGCGCCTTGTCCTTGGGGAGCGGCACGCCGATGACGCCGGTTGAACTCACGAACACCTCGCCGGGCGCGCAGTCCAGATGCGCAGCGACCTGGTTCATGATCTGCTCGACCGCCTCACGGCCGCGATAGCCGGTGAACGCATTGGCATTGCCGGCGTTGACGACGAGTGCCCGCGCCTTGCCGCCTGCGATGCCGTCGCGGCAGATCTCGACCTCGGTCGAGCAGCACAGGTTCTTCGTCGTGACACCCGCAACCACGGTGCCCGGCGCAAGCTCGACATAAGTGAGGTCGCAGCGGCCCCAATTCTTGTATCCCGCCCGCGCCACGCGTCGCGTCACGCCACCGATTTCGGGCAGGGTGGGGAAGGGCGAGGCAAGGGGCGAAATGTCGATCATGGTCTGCGCGATAGCCGATTGTCCAGTTTGATCAAATGACCTTTGACCTTCGTGCGCGTAACAACGCTTTCGGGTTCCCGACCTGTAGACCGCTGCTATGCTCGTGCCGGGAGAGGAATGTGAGCCGCAAAATAATCGACCTTTGCGCCGCTCTCGTTGCGCTGCTCGCGCTGGCTGCGCTGGGCGCTTTGCTGTTTCGCCCGTTTTCGTTGACTGCGCTCGTCCGGGATATCCGGCAACGGGTCGAGATATTGCTAAAGCCGCCTGCATCCGCCCCCTCGCCACTTTCAGAGGCCAAGCCGGCTGCTACGCCGCCGGCAGAAAGCGAAGCACCGGTTCCTGCGCCAGTATTTGTCCCAGTCATGCCATTGCCTCCCGGTGCAACGCCCGCGCGGCCGATCACGTCGCCGATGACCTGGATCACGCCGGACGATTATCCGCCGGAGGCCCTACGTCATGAGTGGACCGGGCGCGTCACGATTGCCTGGACGATCGGAGCGGACGGTCGAGCTTCAAACTGCCAGGTCATTTCGAGCAGCGGCAACGCCGCGCTCGACGATGCGACATGCCGTCTCGTGATGACCAGAGCGCTGTACGAGCCTGCGCAGGATACAAAGGGTCGTCCGATCGTTTCGCAATCGCGGCAGACATGGTTGTGGCAGCTTCCGGACGTGCCTTTCGGAGTCCTCCACTAGCCATTCCTTAATCGTTCATCCTGAATGGAATAGACGAACGGCCCGTCGCACCCTATGTGAGGCGCGTCCGCCTCTGGAGAGATACGTCTTTGCAGTTCATGATCCTCCTGTCCGCGCTTCTGGCGTCGCTGTCCGGCCTTGTGTCCGGGGAGCGTCAGCCTGCTGGCGCGCCCACGCAGGTTCAGGCAAGTACGGTCATGGCCACTGCGGAAGCGGTGACGGTTGCGGCGATCTCGCTGGTCGCGGCTTGGGCGGTGCTTGCTACGGTAGCGGGACCCCGGCGCAAGATCCCGGCCACTGCCTATCGGATCGCGCAGCCGCGTCTTGCGCGGCGCCTTGCATTGAAGCAGAGCTGGCTCAACTGAGCTGAAGCCAATGGCTTTTGCGCGCGGTTTCCTGCCACGCGCTTCTCCGGCTTATGGGCCGGCCGCATTTCACATCATTTTTCCAGAACAGGATTCCCGCCATGCTCGGCGCCATCGCCAAATCCATTTTCGGTTCGTCCAACGACCGCTACGTCAAGTCCCTCGGCAAGATCGTCGATCGCATCAACGGCTTCGAGCCTACCATTTCCGCGATGAGCGACGAGGAACTGCAAGACCAGACGCGCAAGTTTCGTGTCCGGCTCGGTGAGGGCGCCAAGCTCGACGACCTGTTGCCGGAAGCCTTCGCCACCGTGCGCGAGGCGGCCAAGCGGACGATCGGCCAGCGTCATTATGATGTGCAGATGGTCGGTGGCATCGTCCTCCATCGCGGCGAGATCGCCGAGATGCGCACGGGCGAAGGCAAGACGCTGGTCGCCACCCTTGCGACCTATCTGAACGCGCTGGAAGGCAAGGGCGTCCACGTCGTCACCGTTAACGACTATCTCGCCAAGCGCGACTGCGAGTGGATGGGCCAGGTCTACCGCTTCCTCGGTTTGACGACCGGCGTCATCGTGCCCAACCTGGGCGAAGAAGAGCGCCGCGCGGCGTACAATGCAGACATTACCTATGCGACCAACAACGAGCTGGGCTTCGACTATCTGCGCGACAACATGAAGTACGAACGTTCGATGATGGTCCAACGCCCGTTCAACCATGCGATCGTCGATGAAGTGGACTCGATCCTGATCGACGAGGCGCGCACGCCGCTGATCATATCCGGTCCGACCGACGACAAGTCCGAGCTTTACATTTCCGTCGACGCGCTGGTGAAGCAGCTCGACAAGGCTGACTATGACCATGACGAAAAGCAGCGCTCGATCGTCCTGACCGAGGACGGCACCGAGAAGGTGGAGCGGATGCTGGAGGATGCCGGGCTGCTCCAGGGCAGCAATCTCTACGATTTCGAGAACACCCAGGTCGTCCACCACGTCAACCAGGCGCTACGCGCAAACATGATGTTCCGCCGTGACATTGATTACATCGTCAAGAACGGCAAGGTGATCATCATCGATGAGTTCACCGGCCGCATGATGGACGGGCGCCGCTGGTCGGACGGCCTGCACCAGGCTGTGGAAGCCAAGGAAGGCGTGAATATCGAGCCCGAGAACCAGACGCTCGCCTCGATCACTTTCCAGAACTATTTCCGCATGTATCCTAAGATTTCCGGCATGACCGGCACCGCCGCGACGGAAGCGGCCGAATTTTTCGACATCTACAAGATGAATGTGGTCTCGATCCCGACCAACGTGCCGGTGCAGCGCAAGGACGAGGAAGATCTTTTCTACAAGAGCACCGAGGACAAGTTCCGCGGCATCGCCAGGACCATCAGGGAGCATGCGGCGAAGGGCCAGCCTGTGCTGGTCGGCACCGTGTCCATCGAGAAGTCGGAGATGCTTTCCGAATTCCTGAAGGAAGAGAAGGTTCCGCACAGCGTGCTTAATGCCCGCTTCCACGAGAGCGAGGCGCATATCGTTGCCCAGGCGGGGCGCCTTGGCGCGGTTACGATCGCGACCAACATGGCGGGTCGCGGCACCGACATCCAGCTTGGCGGCAATCTCGAATTCCGGATCAACGACGAACTCAAGGACATGGCCGAGGGCCCGGAGCGCGATGCCGCCATCGAGCGCATCCGCCAAGAAATCGCAACCGAGAAGGCTGCTGTGCTGGCTGCCGGCGGTCTTTTCGTGCTCGGTACCGAGCGGCATGAGAGTCGCCGTATCGACAACCAGCTGCGTGGTCGCTCAGGCCGCCAGGGCGACCCGGGCCTCAGCCGCTTCTATCTGAGCCTCGACGATGACCTCCTTCGCATCTTCGGGCCGGATACCCTGTTCGCGCGGATGATGCGGTCGTCCCTTGAGGATGGCGAGGCACTGCCCCCGTCCAAGTGGATGTCCAAGGCCATCGAGACCGCGCAGAAGAAGGTCGAAGTCCGCAACTACGACATCCGCAAGCAGGTCGTCGAATATGACGACGTCATGAACGACCAACGCAAGGTCATCTACGAACAGCGCGCGGACATCATGGACAGCGACACGGTCAATGACGTCGTCGTCGACATGCGCCATGAGACCGTGAACTATGTCGTCGGCGCGCACTGCCCGCCGGGCACCTACCCCGAGCAGTGGGACGTGCCGGGCCTCAAGGCCGATGTTGAACGCGTGCTCGGGCTGACGCCCGACATCGATGGCTGGCTGCAGGAGCATAGCGTTGAGCCAGAGATGCTCGTCGAGCGCCTGATCGAGCTGTCCGACGCGCATGTCGAAGCCAAGGCGCGACAGGTTCCGGAGGACAGCTGGAAGCAGGTCGAAAAGAGCGTGCTCCTCCAGAATCTCGATCATCACTGGAAAGAACATCTCTCGACGCTCGATGCGCTGCGCCAGGTCGTACACCTGCGCGCATACGCCCAGAAGCAGCCGCTCAACGAATATAAGCACGAAGCGTTCGCGCTGTTCGAGCGCATGCTGGGCGCGATCCGCGAGGATGTGACGCGTACGATCAGCCATCTCCAGTTCCGGATGGAAGAGCCCGCACCGATGTCGCTTCCCGAGCTGCCATCGTTCCTCACCAGCCATACCGATCCATTCACGGGCGAGGATGATAGCGCCGACATCGACGCAGCTTCGCGCGGCTTCATCACGACGAGCATTCCAAGCATGCCCTTCGAGGAGCCTGAAATCGTCGTGACGGGCAGGCGTCGCCCTGACGAAGAGATCAGCCGCAATGCGCCGTGCCCCTGCGGATCTGGCAAGAAGTACAAGCATTGCCACGGCGCACTGGCCTGAACTGACGCCACGGCGGCCGGTTTCCGGTCGCCGCGAGCTCGCTTCATTTACCCCGTTTTAACCTCGCTCGGCCTAGGTTCCCGCCAAAGCCGTCAACGACGAACAACGAGGTAGCGCGATGAGCCGTCAGATCATCACTTTCCGTATTGGCGAACAATATCTGGGCGTCGACATCATGGCGATCCGCGAAATCCGCGCATGGTCGCCGACGACGCGCCTTCCGCATGTGCCCGATTATGTGCGCGGCGTGGTCAATCTGCGTGGTTCGGTGCTGCCGGTGTTCGATCTTTCGGCGCGTCTGGGCTGGGGCCTCACGGACCCGACCGCCCGCCACGTCATCATCGTCGTCCAACTCGGCAACCAGCTCCAGGGCCTGATCGTCGACGCTGTCAACGACATTGTCACGCTCGGTGCAGACTCGTTGCAGCCGCCGCCGCATGTCGGCGAGGACCAGGCCGCGACCTTCCTCGACGGCCTGGCATCGGTCGATGACCGCATGGTGATGGTGCTTTCGCTCAGCAAGCTGACCGAGGCGACCGATCTGGGCGATACGTCCCTGGCTGCGTGATTAGGCTCGCTGCCTGATCATTCTTTCGCGAGCCAGGCGAGGCCGATGAGGCTCACCAGGCCCGCCACCGACAGATAATAGCCCACGGCGCTGACACCAAAAGCGGTGACCAGCGCCGTTGCTATGCTGGGTGCCAGCGCGCCGCCCAATATGCCGCCGACATTGAAGGCGAAGGACGCGCCGGTATAGCGTACGCGCGCCGGGAAGCGCGCTGTCAGCCATGCACCGAGCGGCCCATAGGCGAAGCCCATCAGGAACAGCGCGGCGGCGAGCGTTACGAAGATCGCCCCAGGGTCTGCCGTCGAAAGGCCCCTGCCGAAGACGGCGCCAAGCGGAACGGTTGCCGCGCAACCCGCGATCAGGGCGATGGCTGGCGATTTCCGGTCCGAAACCCAGCCCGACGCGATGATCCCGACTGCCAGAAACAGGATAGCGCCGAGTTGGATTTGCAGCACTTCGGCGCGGGGCATCTTGAGCGCGGTGGTCGCATGACCCAGCGCGAAGGCCGTCGAGATGTAGAAGAGCGCGAAGCAGGTGACGACGGCGAGGGTTCCGGCGAGCGTCGCGCGAGCATGTTTCGAAAACATCTCGGCGATGGGGACGTGCGGTGGCGGCTCCTTCTCGAGCGCGGCCTTGAACTCAGGGGTCTCGCCGAGTTTGAGGCGCGCCCAGAGGCCGAGGCCGACCAGCAGCGCGCTGGCGAGGAAGGGCAGGCGCCAGCCCCAGGCTATGAAATCGGCTTCGCTGAGGTACAGGCCGAGCAGCAGGAACAGGCCATTCGCGGCAAGAAAACCGATCGGCGCGCCAAGCTGCGGCATCATGCCGAAGCGACCGCGCCAGCCTGGCGGGGCATTCTCGACCGCGAGCAAAGCGGCGCCGCCCCATTCGCCGCCAAGCCCCAGGCCCTGGCCGACGCGCAGGATGCAGAGCAGCAGCGGCGCGACCCAGCCGATCTGCGCATGGGTGGGCAGGAAGGCGATGAGAAAGGTCGACCCACCCATCAGCATGAGCGAGGCGACCAGTGTGGACTTGCGGCCGATGCGATCACCGAAATGGCCGAAAATCGCGGCGCCGAGCGGGCGGGCGAGGAAGGCAAGGGCGAAGCTTGCATAGCTCGCCATGAGCTGCGCGGCGGGCGAACTGGCCGGGAAGAAGAGCGACGGGAAGACGATGCTCGCGGCGGTGGCGTAGATGTAGAAGTCGTAGAATTCGACGGCCGTCCCGGCGAGGCTCGCCGCGAGCACGCGCTTGTGCCGCATCATCGCGGCAAGGCCGCTTTCTGTTTTCGGTTTGGTCACAGCATTCCCCAATCACTTGTCGTCACCCTGAACTTGTTTCAGGGTCCATGGCAACGTTACGAGGGTGGGTGCCGCATCATGGATGCTGAAACAAGTTCAGCATGACGGAATAAGCCCTATTCCTGAGTCCAGTTTTGATCACAGCCCAAGCATCGGCGGGACTAGGAAGATCGCCAAGACAATCAGAAACGGGATGGCCGCAAAAGCGAAGTTTTGTAAGTGCGGCCTGCGAAAGCCGATACGGGCCGCAATGATCGAAAAGATCAGCAGAAACGGCGTCGCCATGAGGGCGCGGGCGGCCAACTCCGTTCGAAACGAGCAACCACCGCCGCACATCATTGGAGAGAGTAATGCCGGGAGAGTCGCCGGTATGATGGCGAGCACAGACAGAACGCCGACGACTGCACTGCTGATTTTGATCCAGGTACTCAGTCGGGTAGGCGTGCCTTCTTGATCTTGTGGTTGCATGCCCACCGTCACGCGCGGCGCCGAAGCTGATTTAGCACCTCATAGGCCATCACCGCCCCCGCGACGGAGGCATTGAGGCTGTCGGCGCGGCCCATCATTGGAATCTTTACCAGCAGGTCGCACGCCTGCTCATAGTCTACGGGTAGCCCGCGCGCCTCGTTGCCTATCAGCAGGAAGGTCGGCGCCGTGTAGCGCGGGTCCTGATAGTCGTGGGTCGTGTTGAGGCTGGTGCCGACGAGTTGGCCCGGGCCGCTGCGCAGCCAGGCGATGAACACGTCCCAGCGAGCTGTGGCGATGTCCTGGGTGAACAGGGCGCCCATCGAGGCGCGTACCGCTTCGACCGAGAAGGGGTCGACGCAGTCGTCGACGAGGATCACGCCGCCCGCGCCGACGGCGTCGCCAATTCGCATCAGCGTGCCGAGGTTGCCGGGATCGCGCATCGCCTGTGCCACGAACCAGATCGGCGCTTTGCTCCGGTCGAGCTTCGACAGCGGCGTCAGGCGATCGCGATAGACTCCGACCAGGGTCTGGCTGTTCTCCTTGCCGGAGATTTTCGAGAGGATGTCGGGTGAAGTCGCGATGACATCGCCGCCTGCAGCCTCCACATCGGCGATCAGCGCTTCGCCCAGTTCGTGCGGCCGCGCGTCGGTCGAGAGGAACAGCATCTCGGGCAATATGCCGCGCTCACGCGCCTCGGTGAGGATGCGCAGCCCCTCGGCGAGGAACAGGCCCTCGGCCTTGCGATGCTTCTTCTCGCGCAGCGAGCGCACGCGCTTGACGAGCGGATTAGAGAATCCAGTGATTTCGCGGGGCATGGTGCCCCTATTCCTCGCCGAAGCGGTCTTCGACGAGAGTCGCGCAAGCCGCGAGCGCATTTTCAGCGTCATTGCCGCTCGCCGAGATCGTGATGCTGTCGCCCATCGCGGCGCCGAGCATCATGAGCCCCATTATCGACGTGCCGACCACTTCATGGCCGTCCTTGCTCACCATGATCTGCGCATCAAGGCCTGAAGCGAGAGTCACGAACTTGGCGCTGGCTCGGGCATGCAGGCCGCGCCGGTTGGTAATGGCCACGGTACGGCTGAGCAGGGTGTCGCCGCTCATGTCGCGTCCCCCAGCAGCTCGGAGGCAACGCTGATATATTTGGTGCCGGCTTCCCGCGCCGCAGCAACAGCCTTGGTGACAGACATGGTCCTGCGGGCGCTCTCGAGCCGGATCAGCATTGGCAGGTTGATGCCTGCGATCACTTCGACCTTGCCGGCTTGCAGCAGCGAAATGGCAAGATTGGAGGGCGTGCCGCCAAAGAGATCCGTGAGCAGGATGACGCCCGATCCGTCATCGACTCGGGCGACGGCCGCAGCGATGTCGGCGCGGCGCGATTCCATGTCGTCGTCCGGACCGATGCAGATGGTTTCAATCGCTTCCTGCGGTCCGACGACATGTTCCATGGCGACGCGAAATTCCGTGGCCAGCCTGCCGTGCGTTACCAGCACAAGTCCGATCATGATTGCGACGCGCCCCGTTCCTGTAATGCTGTCATATCGTCTCGGCGCCGCGTTTCATACGCGTCAAGCTGAACCGATTCCAGATTTCGGTGGGAGATCGTGGGCGAAAAGCCTGCCTTTCGCAAGCGCTCACAAATCTCTTCTGCAACGCACACCGACCTGTGTCTCCCTCCGGTACAACCGAACGCGACTGTGACATAAGCCTTCCCGTCCTCGCTGTAACGGGGCAGCACGGTCTTGAGCAGCGCCTCCATCTGGTCGAGCGCCGTGTCGAACATCGGATCAGCCATGACATAGTTCCGCACCGGCGCGTCGAGCCCCGTCATGTTGCGCAGCGCTTCCTCCCAATAGGGGTTGCGCAGGAAGCGCATGTCGAAGACCAGATCGGCATTGCGCGGGATGCCGCGGGCATAGCCGAAGGACAAGACGGTCAGCGTCGACTCGAATTGGCCGGCGAAGCGCTGGCGGATAAGTTGCTGCAGGCCGTTCGCGGCGATGTCGGTCGTGTCGATGACATGCTCGGCTGCGTGGCGCAGGGGCTCCAGCAATTCGCGCTCGCGCGCAATGCCGTCGGCGGCGGGCCGATCAAGTGCAAGTGGATGGCGTCGCCGCGTCTCCGTGTAGCGGCGCTCCAGCACGGATCCCGAGCAATCGAGGAACAGCATCTCGATACGAACGGACTGGCGCGCACGCAGCGCCTCAATACGGGACAGGATCGCAGCGGCGTCGAAACCGCGTGTACGAGCGTCGATGCCGACGGCGAGCGGGCGATCCTCGAGCGGATCCCGCCCTTCCGGCGTTGGCGCGGCAAGCAGCCGATCGACGAGCGCAAGCGGGAGATTGTCGACCGTTTCCCATCCGGCATCCTCCAGCGTGCGGAGCGAGGTCGACTTACCCGCGCCGGAAAGGCCGGTAACGATCAGGATCGATTTGGGCAGGGGAGGCGTATTCACGGCCGTTCGACGCCGAGCCCGAAGCGCTTCAACGCCAACTCCGCCTTGATCGGCGCGGACGCTTCCGGGCCGGCTAGCGCCATGCATGGCAGCGAAAGACCCAGAAGGTCGATCATGGCAGGTTGGTCGGGCATGCGTTCGGGCTTTTCGTCCAGTGCGATCGCAAGAGCAATGGGTATGTCTATGACATAAGGCAGATTAACGATGCCGATATGGCGGATTTCCAACAGTCCCGCGATGTTGGTCGGCGGGGAGGCGTGCAGTTGGCCGTGAACGACGGTCAAAGCGGTGTAGTCGTCGCTCACCAGCACCGCTCCCCTGTCTATCAGGCGCAGCGCAAGGTCCGACTTGCCTGATCCGCTGGTGCCCATGAGGAGCAGGCCGTTTCCGCCGATCGCGACGCAGGTGGCGTGGATCGTCTTCGCCATAAGGCTCAGCCCTCCGTCTCGGCTTCATGGTCGGACGTGATATCCCGCTCCGGCCAGGCACGGGGCAGGGTGATGCGAAAACGTGCACCGGCTACGCCATCGGGCCGGTCCTCCGCAATAATGGTGCCGTTGTGGCCTTCAAGGATCGTCCGGGCAATGGCGAGGCCGAGCCCGCTATGCTGGCCAAAATCCTCCTGCACGGGCCGGACGCTATGGAAGCGCCCGAAGATTGCTTCGCGCTCGGCCTCCGGCACGCCGGGTCCCTCGTCGTCGACGAGGACGGAAACCTCGGAGTCGGTGACTTCGACGCCGATCCGGATGCGGCCGTCCTGCGGTGAGAACGAGCGGGCATTGTCGAGCAGGTTCTCGAGCACACGCGAGAGTTTCTGTGCATCACCCATGACCAGCGCCGAGCCCCGCGCGGGACGCCCATAGGTGATACGCACGGGCGCTTCACCCTCGCGGACCGACTGGCCGCGCACAACCCGCCCCGCA
This sequence comes from Sphingobium sp., assembly GCA_036404995.1. Taxonomy (GTDB): domain Bacteria; phylum Pseudomonadota; class Alphaproteobacteria; order Sphingomonadales; family Sphingomonadaceae; genus Sphingobium. Next base: position 61,803 of record DASWYL010000038.1, read on the forward strand.
AGACGGCCGATATCGATGAGTTCGAAGGGTGTGCGCGAGAGCTGGGCATCGATGCGGGAGGCTTCGGCAATGTCGGTGACGAGACGGTCGAGCCGGCGAACATCGTCCTGCGCGATGTCGAGCAGCTTCTTGCGAAGGCCTTCGTCGCGAATGCGGGTCAGGCCCTCGAGCGCCGAGCGGAGCGAGGCAATCGGGTTCTTGAGTTCGTGGCTCACGTCCGCAGCGAAGCTCTCGGTGGCGTCGATCCGTTGCCGGAGCGCCTGGCTCATGTCGGAGATGGCGCGGGCCAGCATGCCGATCTCGTCGCGCCGGTCGGGCAGGCGGGGGACGATAACTTCGCGTGCACGGCCCAGACGGACGCGCACGGCTGCGAGAGCGAGGCGGCGGAGTGGGAGCACAATGGTGCGGGCGAGGAAGAGGGAGAGCAGCACCGAGGCAATGATGGCGGCGGCGAGAACGAGGAAAATCAGCAAGCGCTCGGCACGCACGACCTCGGTGATGTCCTTGGCATTGGTGGTGGCGAGCAGCACGGCCTTGCCGTCGAACATCGGCCGGGCGGCGCTGAGAAAGGGCGTGCGGTCCGGCGCGAAGCGATAGAGTCCGGCTGGACCGCTGCCGCCGAGCGCGGCACGCGCCTCGGGCCAGGCGGACAACACATCTCGGGCCGGTTCGCGGATATAATCGGGCTTGTCGGCAAACGCGATCGTCTCGACCAGCCTATCGAGCACGCGCGCGAGGCGAAGGTTGACCGGATCCCGTTCCGGATCGTTGAGGACATAGGTCGGGACGCCGAGCGTGTAGCTGTCGGCGATCTTGCGGCCGGCTGCGTCGTAGAGGCGCAGGCGCAGGCCGGATGCCCGGGCCTCCCGTGTCAGCAGCGCGACGCGCTGGCCGTCGGGTGCGGATTCGATGGCCGCGGCGATCAGAGCAGCTTCGCGCCCCGTCGAGATCAACCGACCGTCGATCAGGCGGGCGCGATAGCTGTCGAGATAGAAGAAGCCAGCGGCCAGAAAGACGAGCGCAAAGATGTTGACGGCAAGAATGCGCCGCGTGACCGAGATGCGCGGGGTCCACTCGCGCTCGGTCCCGCCCGGCTCATTCTTCGGTAAATCGGTATCCGGCGCCATAGAGCGTATCGATCGCATTGAAATCGGGTGCGGCCTCGCGGAACTTGCGGCGCAGGCGCTTGATGTGGCTGTCGATGGTGCGATCATCGACATAGATGTCGTCCTGATAGGCCGCGTCCATCAGCTGGTTGCGTGTCTTGACGATGCCGGGGCGGGAGGCGAGCGCTTCCAGGATAAGGAATTCAGTGACGGTCAACGTCACTGGCGAGCCATCCCAGGTGACCATGTGGCGGGCGGGATCCATGACGAGGCGACCGCGCGTGATCGTCTCATGCGTTTGCTCGCCCTGGTTTTCGATGACGCGGCCGATCTCCGTTCGCCGCAACAGCGCATGGATGCGGGCGATGAGCAGGCGTTGCGAGAAGGGCTTGGCGATATAATCGTCCGCGCCGAGTGTGAGGCCGAGCGCTTCATCCGCCTCGTCGGACTTCGAGGTCAAGAAAATGAAAGGCAGCATGCTCCGCTCACGCACACGGCGCAGCAGCTCGATCCCGTCCATATTGGGCATCTTGATATCGCAGACGACGAGGTCTGGCGGATTTTCGGTGAGCGCCCTCAGTGCGCTGTTCCCATCCGAATAGAGCCGCGTCACGAAACCTTCGGCGTTCAGGGCGATACTGAGCGACTGGAGGATGTTGCGATCATCGTCGACGAGTGCGACGCTGGGGGCAGACGATGCGGTCATTGGCCGGGCGCCGGCCTTTCGCTGTTGGAACGGGTGGTTCCGACTATCGCAAGGGTTCATGCTGCGCAACATCGCTCGACGAGGCGGGATCGGTTCCGGGCGGCGTGCGTTGTCGCGCAGGTGCGAATTCATAACAACTATAGTAAGCTTATTTGACGCTGGGGCGGCGAGGCCCTATGCGCCCGGCATCGGCGCACCGGGAAAGGCGTCCAAAAGATTGACATGAACAGGCCGTTTGACGGCCGAACTTTAGAAGTCGGGAGAACAGTGTGCAGGCTAAGTCTTCCTATGCCTTGAGTGATCAGGGCATTGCTACGTCCGCCGAGATCAAATGGAATCTATTGACGGCTCCGCTCATTGAAGAAGCGGTGCGCAATGGCGAGGGCACGCTCGCGAAGGACGGCCCGCTGGTCGTCGCCACCGGCAAGCACACGGGGCGCTCCGCGAAGGACAAGTTCATCGTGCGCGATGCCGAGACCGAAAACACGGTCTGGTGGGGCGACGTCAACCGCCCGATGACGCCAGCGCATTTCGCCGCGCTCAAGGCCGATTTCTTCGCTGCGCTCGGCGACAGGAAGACGCTCTATGTGGCGGACCTTTATGGTGGCTCGCAACCAGAGCACCGAGTCAAGGTCCGCGTGATCAATGAGCTCGCCTGGCACAATCTGTTCATTCGCACGCTCCTCGTCCGTCCGGAGCGCAGCGAGCTCGCGAATTTCGTGCCCGAATATACGATAATCGACCTGCCGAGTTTCAAGGCAGATGCGGCCCGCTACGGCGGTCGTGAGGGCAGCGACACGATCATCGCGGTGAACTTCACCGAGAAGCTGATCCTCATCGGGGGCACGGCCTATGCCGGCGAGATGAAGAAGTCGGTGTTCGGGATTCTCAATTACCTGCTGCCGGTGAAAGGCATCATGCCGATGCACTGCTCGGCGAATATTGGTCCCAATGGCGATACGGCGGTGTTCTTCGGCCTGTCCGGCACCGGCAAGACCACGTTGTCCGCCGATGCCTCGCGGACGCTGATCGGCGACGACGAGCATGGCTGGTCGGACACGGCCGTCTTCAATTTCGAGGGTGGCTGCTATGCCAAGATGATCAACCTCTCGGCCGAGGCCGAACCGGAGATCTTCGCGACCACCAAGCGCTTCGGCACAGTCCTCGAAAACGTGGTGATACACCCCGAGACCCGTGAGCTTGACTTCGACGACAACAGCCTCGCCGAGAACAGCCGCGGTTCCTATCCGATCGACTTCATCCCCAATGCTTCGCAGGACAATCTGGGGCCGGTCCCGAAGAACATCATCTTCCTGACGGCCGATGCATACGGCGTTTTGCCTCCAATCTCGCGGCTTTCGCCGGACCAGGCGATGTATCACTTCCTCTCGGGCTATACTGCGCGTGTTGCGGGCACCGAGATCGGCGTGACCGAGCCAACGGCAACCTTCTCGACCTGTTTCGGCGCGCCCTTCATGCCGCGTCATCCAACCGTCTACGGCAATCTCCTTAAAGAGCGCATCGCCAAGGGCGGCGTCACCTGCTGGCTGGTCAACACCGGTTGGGCAGGCGGCAAGGCGACCGATCCGGGCATCAAGCGCATGCCGATCAAGGTGACGCGCGCGCTGCTCAACGCGGCGCTCGACGGCAGCCTCAACAGCGCACAGTTCAGCACCGATCCGAACTTCGGATTTGAAGTTCCGGTGGCGGTGGGGGACATCGATCCGAACATGCTCGATCCGCGCGCGGCGTGGACCGACAAGGCGGGCTACGACGAGACTGCTGCCAAGCTGGTCAAGCAGTTCGCTGACAATTTCGCGCAGTTCGTCGACCATGTCGACGATGCTGTGCGTGAGGTGATGCTCACTGCCGCCTGAACTCGGGTTTCATATTACTGAAGATTTCTGGAAGGCCGTCATCCATGATAGGGTGGCGGCCTTCCTACGACTCTGCAGCGAGGACCTAGCCATGAGCATGTTCGACGGAATTCTCGACAATATCGATGACGTGGCTGCCAAACTGGGCGTGCCGACCGACAAGGTGCAGGCGGTGGTGGCGAACCTCAAGGACAAGGTGGCCAGCGGAGGAAATCCGCTTGAGGCGCTGAGCGCCGCAGCGCAGGAACACGGCATTTCGCTCGACCATCTCAAGTCCATGCTCCCGGATGGCGGTGAGGGGCTGTTGACCAGAGCGACGTCGGCGCTGGACAAGGACGGCGACGGTAACGTGCTCGACGACCTTCAAGGCATGGCCAAGGGCCTGTTCGGCAAGAGCTGAATCCGCTTCGTGTTGCTGTAATTTTGCGCTAATGGCGCGCCCTCGATTTCGGGGGAGCATGACCATGACCCAATCGCAACAAGGACTGGCCTGAGCCAGAGCAGGCGTAAGCGCCGCCTGTTCGTGCTCCCGCGCGCGTCAGATTCGCTTGCACCAAGGGCCGGGCGCGCCCGGGATGCCGCTCCGCCCTGATCAATCCCTGAATTCGACTGGATTTCGATCATGACTACCGACCATAGCCCGCGCCTGTTTGCGCGCGCGGAAGACATACGCGCCACGGGCGAGGCCATGTTGAACTGCACGCTGCCCAAGGCCGCATGGACGCACGAGGCGCATCTCTCAACCTGCCTCTGGTTGCTCCTGGAGCGGCGGGACATCGATGTGGATGCCGAGATCGGTACGCTGATCCGGCGCTACAATCTCTCGGCGGGTGGCGTGAACGACGACACGCAGGGCTATCATGAGACAATCACGCGTGTGTTCGTTGCGGCGGTGCAGCGTTATCTGGCGCGGGCCGGTGAGGTAGACCTGCTGACAGCCGTGAACGGGCTCCTGTCTGCGCCCGAGGGACGACGCGACTGGCCGCTGCGCTTCTATTCACGTGAGCGCCTGTTCTCGGTGGCGGCACGGCGGGATTTTGTGGAGCCGGATTTGATGCCGCTCGACTGAATCGTCTCTGTCGTCACCCCGGCTCTGAGGCCGAGGTGACGATTTAAAAATGGAAAGGCCCCGGAGCAGCGCGCCGGGGCCTCTTCATTTGCCGAGATCGGCAGCTTACTTCTGGTCGAACTGCGCCGTGATATCGAGCTTCACGTCGTCGGCGACCATCGGGACGGCCATGCCGAGGCCAAAGTCGCTGCGCTTGATGTGCGCGACACCCTGGAAGGCGACAACGGGCTTCTTCGACATCATGCCGGTGCCGGTGGCAAGCAGCGTGGCGTCGATCGTGGTTGGCTTGGTCACACCATGGATCGTCAGATTGCCGGCGATCTTGGCGGTCTTGCCGCTGACGGTGACGCTGGTCGATTCGAAGTGAGCCGTCGGGTAGGTGGCTGCGTCGAAGAACATCTTCGACTGGAACTCCTCGTCCAGCTTGGCGATGGTGGACTTCAGCGTGTTGATGGGGACGTCGATCGAGACCTTGGCGCTGGCAGGCGCCTTGGGATCGATGGTCAGGGTACCTGTGGCGCCCGAGAGCAGGCCCATGTTGAAGGTCAGGCCCATGTGCTTGTAGGTGAAGAGCACCTGGCTGTGGCCGGGGTCGGCGCTGTAGGTGCCGGCGACAACCTTGGCCGGATCGTCCGACATGACGGGTGCGGCAGGCTGGGCGATGATAGCACCGCCGATGCCGACGAGCAGCAGGGCGGGAAGGACAGCGTGAATGGGGCGCATCGAAAATTCTCCTCTGGCGCGACTTTGTACGAGTCGTCGGCGCGGAGAATAGCTTGCTAGTGGACCATGTCACCCCGGCATCGGCGCTGAATGTGAAACGGCGGGCAGGGGATGATCCCCGTGCCCGCCGCGGAAGCTCGCCCGGGAGCGATGAAGGTCAGTTCTTTTCCTGGTCGACCAGCTTGTTTGCGCCGATCCAGGGCATCATTGCGCGCAGCTGGGCACCCGTCTGCTCGATCGGATGGGCTGCAGCAGCCTTGCGGCTTGCCTTGAGTTCGGGCTGGCCGGCGCGGTTGTCGAGGACGAAGTTCTTCACGAAGCGGCCCGACTGAATATCTTCCAGCACCTTCTTCATTTCCCACTTGGTCTCTTCCGTGATGATGCGCGGGCCGGTGGTGATGTCGCCATATTCGGCGGTGTTCGAGATCGAGTAGCGCATGTTGGCGATGCCGCCTTCATACATGAGGTCGACGATCAGCTTCACTTCATGGAGGCATTCGAAATAGGCCATTTCCGGCGCATAGCCGGCCTCGACCAGCGTCTCGAAGCCCGCCTGGATGAGATGGGTGAGACCGCCGCAAAGCACAGCCTGCTCGCCGAACAGGTCGGTCTCGCACTCTTCCTTGAAGTTGGTCTCGATGATGCCCGAGCGGCCGCCACCAACAGCCGACGCATAGGAGAGCGCGACATCATGGGCATTGCCGGTCGCGTCCTGGTGGACGGCGATGAGGCAGGGCACGCCGCCGCCCTTCAGATACTCGCCGCGCACTGTGTGGCCGGGTCCCTTGGGCGCGATCATGATGACGTCCACGTCCGTGGGCGCCTCGATCAGGCCGAAATGGATGTTGAGACCATGGGCGAAGGCCAGGGCGGCACCGGGACGCAGATTGCCCTTAATGTCGTTCTCGTAGATCGCGGCCTGATGCTCATCGGGCGCGAGGATCATGAGCACGTCGGCCCGCTTCGCGGCGTCAGCATTGGCGAGCACCTTGAAGCCAGCACCCTCCGCCTTCTTGGCACTGGGCGAACCGGGGCGAAGCGCGATCGCGACTTCCGCGACACCGGAATCGCGGAGATTCTGCGCATGGGCATGGCCCTGGCTGCCATAGCCGAGAATGGCGACCTTCTTGCCCTTGATGAGCCCGATGTCGGCGTCGCGATCATAATAAACACGCATGGTTCTGGTCTTTCTTCCGTCTGTTCTGGCTCGGCAAGCGAGCGATGGGTGTGAACTGTTTAGTCCGCGTTGCCGCGAAGCATGCCGACGACGCCGGTGCGGCCGACCTCGACGAGGCCAAGCTGGCGCATCAGCTCGACGAAGCTGTCGATCTTGCTGGTCGGGCCGGTAATCTCGAAAATGAAGCTTTCGATGGTCGTATCGACCACCTTGGCGCGAAACACGTCGGCGAGGCGGAGCGCCTCGCTGCGCGTTTCGCCAGCGCCGGAGACCTTGACCAGTGCCAGCTCGCGTTCGACGAATGGGCCGATGCCCGTCAGGTCGGCGACCTGATGCACCGGCACGAGCCGCTCGAGCTGGGCAATGATCTGGTCGATCACGCGCGGCGGACCGTTGGTCACGATGGTGATGCGGCTGATGCGATGATCCGTGCTGATGTCGGCCACCGTGAGGCTCTCGATATTGTAGCCGCGCGCCGAGAACAGGCCGGCGATCCGCGCAAGGATGCCGGCTTCGTTGTCGACGGTGAGGGAGAGGACGTGACGTTCGCTCTCTTCCTGGCGGATGTGCATCAATTCTGGTCCTCTACAGGCTTTTGACTGCCGTCGCTTTCGGGCGATGGCGCCAGGGAAATCATACCGGTCAGGGCGAAGTGCCAGCCGAATTCGTCGTCGTCTTCCGTGCGGTGAGCAATCCGCACCGGCACGCCCAAGATGCTGTCGAATACCTTGGAGAGATGCTCCCCCACATAGCGAGGGGAAAGCAGCATGTCGGCATAGTCTTCCTCGTGGAAGGTATAGCCTGTCTCCAGTTCGACCAGCCAATCCTCGGCATCTTGGTCCAGGTAATCGAGCGTCCTTCCGAACAGGTCGAGACTGGGATTTTCCCGCTCGAAATCGAACGGCTCACTGACATGGATGCGGAGGCGAAGCGGCTCGCTCATCAGACCAGAGCCTTGGCCTCGTCGTCCATCGTGCCGGAAACCTGGCTGGGGTCGAGCAGCATGTCGGTGTGCGCGGCCCCCGACGGGATCATTGGGAAGCAATTGGAAAGCTTGGCGACGCGGCAATCGACCAGCACGGGGCCCGGCGTCGCGATCATCTCGGCAATGCCGGATTCCAGCTCCTGCAGACCCTCGATGCGGATTCCCTTCCAGCCATAGGCTTCAGCAAGCTTCACGAAGTCGGGCAGGCTGTCCGAATAGCTGTGCGAGTAGCGGCTCTCATAAGTGAGTTCCTGCCACTGGCGGACCATGCCCATATATTCGTTGTTCAGGATGAAGATCTTGACCGGCAGCATGTATTGCGAAGCCGTCCCCATCTCCTGAATATTCATCTGGATCGAGGCGTCCCCCGCCACGTCGATGACCAGCGCGTCTGGATTCCCAAGCTGCGCGCCGATCGCCGCCGGGAAGCCATAGCCCATCGTGCCGAGACCGCCCGATGTGAGCCACTTGTTGGGTTCGTCGAAATGGAAATGCTGGGCAGCCCACATCTGGTGCTGGCCAACCTCGGTTGTGATGATCACGTTCTTGCCGCGCGTCGCCTTGAATAACTCGGCGATCGCGCGCTGAGGCATGATCTCGGGGCCGGCTTCCTTGTAGTCGAGGCTGCGTTTGGCGCGCCAGTCCTCAATCTGGTTCCACCACTGCGCAAGATCTGGTTTCTTGAAGCTGCGCGCCTTCAACTCGGCAATGATCGCCTCGATGGCGCGGCCGACATCGGCGACGACACCGATCTCGACTGGCACAACCTTGTTGATCGACGAACGGTCGATGTCGACATGAACCTTCTTGCTGTTCGGCGCGAAGGCATCGAGACGACCGGTGACGCGATCGTCGAAGCGGGCGCCAAGGCAGAGGATGAGGTCCGCCTTGTTCATCGCCAGATTTGCTTCGTAGGTGCCGTGCATTCCGAGCATGCCTAGCCACTGCGTCGAACTCGCGGGGAAGGCGCCCAGGCCCATGAGAGTCGAGGTGACCGGCGCGCCCATCATGTCGGCGAGGACGCGCAGCACAGCGCTGGCCTCAGGGCCGGCATTGATGACGCCGCCGCCGGTGTAGAGGATAGGGCGCTTCGAGCTCATGATGAGGTCGACCGTCGCCGTGATGGCGGCGGGGTCTGGATCGACCTGCGGCCGATAACTTTTGTGCACGACCTTCGCCGGCTTCTCATAGGGGGCGGTTGCGACCTGCACGTCCTTGGGAATATCGATGACGACAGGGCCGGGGCGACCGGAGGTGGCGATATGGAATGCCTCGTGGACGATCCGTGCGAGATCGGCCGGGTCCTTCACCAGATAGTTATGCTTGGTGCAGTGACGCGTCAGGCCGACCGTATCCGCCTCCTGGAAGGCGTCCGTGCCGATAAGATGCGTTGCGACCTGGCCGGTGATGACGACCATCGGGATGGAATCCATCAGCGCGTCGCAGATGCCGGTAATGGCATTGGTCGCACCCGGGCCGGATGTGACGAGCACGACGCCCGGCTTGCCGGTCGAGCGGGCATAGCCCTCGGCAGCATGGGCGGCAGCCTGCTCATGCCGCACCAGAATGTGCTTGATCGAGGGATGCTCATAGATGGTGTCGTAGATCGGCAGCACCGCGCCGCCCGGATAGCCGAACACGGTGTCGACCCCTAGGTCCATCAAGCATTCGACCAATATGTTGGCGCCGCTCTTTTCGGCCACAAGAAACTCCTGAAGGTCAGATTTCGCCGCGCCATGCTCCATGGCATTCCTGCTGGCAAGGCCGGAGCCTCTATATGACATAAAATGTCTTGTCAACACAAAATGGAATAACTTTATGTCTCAATTTACTGTTGCTACTATCGGATCATGTCTCGGTCCGTCGCGTTCAGGCGTGCCAGGCAGTCGAGGCTAATCTCTGTGTCGGGATCAAGCCTTGCCCAGCCGGCTTGGCGGCCCCGTGCCCAGGTGAGCTGGCGCTTCTGATAGGCCAGTGTCTGCTGGAGGATGCTGGCCCGCGCTTCGGCCGGATCCATTTCACCCGCGAGCATCGCGGTAATCTCGCGCACACCGAGCGCGCGCAGTACGGGCCGGTCGGCGGGCAGCTTGCGCCCGACCAGTAATCTTACTTCTTCAACGGCTCCGGTTGACAGCATGACGTCGAGGCGTTGTTCGGCGCGGGAGGCAAGCTCGTCCTTCGGGCGCATGACGACGCCCGCGTGGATCGAGACCGATCCGGCGATGCCGCCTTCTCGCTGGCGCTGCCAATACGCGAGGGGTTTGCCGGTCGAGCGTACGACTTCGAGTGCTCGAGCGACACGTGCCGTGTCTCCCGCATTGAGGCGGGCCGAAGCGCCCGGATCCTCAAGCATAAGCGCGGTGTAGCTTTGCTCGACCGGCATGGCGCGGATTGCATCGCGGATCGCCGGATCGATGTCGGGCACAGGCGCGATGCCGTAGAGTAGGGTATCGAGATAGAGCCCGGTGCCGCCGATCAGGATCGGCAGGCGCCCCGCGACATGTGCCGCAGCGATCTCCCGCTTCGCTTCTTCGGCCCATCGCGCCGCGGAATAGGCTTCTCGCCCGTCGACATGTCCGAACAGGCGGTGAGGCGCGCGGGCAAGATCGGCCGCATCGGGCCGGGCACTCAGGATTGCGAGATCGGCATAGACTTGGCTTGCATCGGCATTGACGATCACGCCGCCTGTCTTTCCGGCGAGTTGCAGCGCCACTGCGCTCTTGCCGCTGGCGGTCGGTCCGGCAATAAGCGCGACCGGCGGCCGGTCCCGGTCGTGCGTATCGAAGCGGGAGTCGGAATTGGCGGGCGAGAAAGACATGATTGCGACCTTAGTCGCGCATGACGGGCTTGGGCAGGGGGTGATCGACGCCGCCCGCGATGTCCTTGCCGATGCTGGCCTCAAGGTTGGCACGGCACGCTGGATCGATACCGAAGAAGCGATCGATCTGCCATTTGTCGGCGACAAGGAAGTGGCGCGAGCAGCGCTCGAAGTGGCGAGATTTGACGCGGATATCTTTGTGATTGAACCTGCGGTTCGCGACTGTTGCCTGTTCGTCGCCGACATGGATTCCACGATGATCACTGTCGAGTGCATTGACGAACTGGCCGACTATGCGGGGCTGAAAGAACAGATCGCCGACGTCACTGAGCGAGCCATGCGCGGTGAGCTGGATTTCGCCGCTGCGCTTTCCGGCCGCGTTGCGCTGTTGGCAGGGCTCGATGCCGCCATGATCGACGTTTGCAGAGCGGAGCGGGTCAAGATCATGCCCGGTGCAAAGGCGCTCGTGCGTACACTGCGTGGGCGAGGGGCCACCACTATTCTCGTATCGGGCGGTTTCGTACCTTTCGCCCAGCCTGTCGCCGAAGAGATCGGCTTCGACAAGGCGGTTGCCAACATCCTGCACATTGCCGATGGCAAGCTTGCCGGCACTGTGGCAGCGCCCATTGTCGATGCGGAACGCAAGCGCCGCGAACTGGTTACTGCCGCCACGGAACTTGGGCTCGGCCACGCGCAGTCCTTGGCGATCGGAGATGGCGCGAACGACATCCCGATGATCCAGGCCGCGGGATTCGGCATTGCCTATCACGCCAAGCCCAAGACCCGTGCTGCCGCTATGGCCGCCGTCGATCGCGGTGACCTTTCGACGGTTCTTCACGCGCTTGGAATCCCGCGTTCCAAGTGGATTGTCGAATGAGGCAAGAGCATTAATCTCTTCGGACCTCGCCGCACGTCCGGATGACGTACGCAAATACTGTAGGTTTAACCAAATCTTAGGACGGGACTGTGATTCTCCTTTGTCGCGGGACATCGACAAGGGAATTTTCGTGCGCATCTTAGCACTTGCTTCGCAAAAGGGTGGTTCAGGGAAGACCACACTCTCCGGGCATCTCGCTGTCCAGGCGCAGAGGGCCGGCGGCGGTCCGGTCGTGCTGATCGACATCGACCCGCAAGGATCGCTCGCCGACTGGTGGAACGAGCGCGAAGATGACCTGCCGGCTTTCGCGCAGACCACGGTTGCGCGCCTCGCCACGGATCTTGAGCAACTGCGTCAGCAAGGCTTCAAGCTGGCCGTTATCGATACGCCGCCCGCCATCACAATGGCGATTCAGAGCGTGATCAGCGTCGCTGAACTCATCGTCGTCCCCACCCGCCCGAGCCCGCACGATCTGCGCGCTGTCGGCGCCACGGTCGACCTGTGCGAGCGCGCCGGCAAGCCGCTCATTTTCGTGGTCAATGCCGCCACGCCAAAGGCGCGGATCACCTCGGAAGCCGCCATCGCGTTGTCGCAGCACGGCACCGTCGCTCCGGTCACCGTGCATCACCGCACGGACTTTGCCTCCTCGATGATCGACGGCCGCACGGTCATGGACTTCGACCCCAACGGCAAGTCGGCCCAGGAGGTCGTGCAGCTCTGGACCTATATCGCCGACCGTCTTGAGCGGAACTTCCGCCGCACGGTCTTCTCGCCGGGTCAGCATGCCGCGGTCGCCCCACGTCCCGTGCAGCACGGTGGCTTTGGCCGCCGGATCGCGAGCTAAGAACAGAACGGATGCATCATGGCTGAAATCCGCCCCGCTGCTTCACTGACCTCCGGTCTCCTCGCCCGCCGCGGCGACGCTCGTCCCGCGATGCGTCGTCAGGCGGTCTCCCATCTGCACCTACCGCTCACGGCGCACGACGATCTGGGCTGGAACGATCATGGCGAAGAGGACGAGGATACGCGTCCGACCGTCACTTCGCTCGGCCTGACGCCGCCCGACCAGCGAGCGTTCGTCGAGGAGCAGGACGACTTTGGCGGTGATGACGTCGAAGTCTACGTTGAGGATCAGGAGCCGCTTTCCGCGCTTTCGCCTATCACGCGCCATCTCGAGGCGATCGCCCAGCGGCTGACAACCGTCGGGCGCGACACATCGTCGAAGCCGATCTCGATCCGCATGCCGTCGCCCAAGCCCAAGAAGCCGAAGGCCGATCCGGGCCTGTCGGGCCGCAAGGCGGCTTTCACATTGCGCCTGGACGGCGAGCGCCACTTGCGCCTCCGCCTGCTGAGCGCGCTGACGCACCGTTCTTCGCAGCAATTGCTCCTCGAGGCGCTCGATGCGCTCCTCGCCCAGCATAACAAGGTCGAAGACCTTGCCGGTCGAGTCGAAGAGTTCGACGCGGGCGGCTCGAGCGAAGACTGACATCCAGCGGGGACCAGACCCATGATGAATCGCACGTTCTCCACGATGATGACCTCGGCAGTCGTGCTCGGCTCGCTGATGGTTGGCTGTAGCGGCGGTGGGCAGGATCGCCCGAAGCTTTCGGTCAATGATGCTCAGGGCTTCGCGCCGAAGATCGAGCGTATGCTTGCCGATAAGGACTATGCGCAGGCGCTGTCGGCTGCCGAGCAACTCGTGACGGCCGATCCCCATAACGCCAGTGCACGTGCGATCCTCGGCCGCGCCTATCTCGCCAATAGCCGCTTCATTTCGGCTCGCACGGCGTTCACCGATGCGATGACGCTCGGCAATCGCGATCCGCGCACCATCGTCAGTCTTGCACTGGTCCAGTCGGGCCTGGGCGATCTTGAGGGCGCGCGCTCGCTGCTTTCGAGCCATATTTCCGACCTGCCGGCCGGCGATTATGGCCTTGCCATCACGATGGCCGGTGACGCTCGCGAAGGCGTTCGCGCGCTGCTTGAGGCGGCCAATGCGCCGGACGCCACGGCCAAGACTCGCCAGAACCTCGCTTATGCGCTCGCGCTTGGCGGCCAGTGGGGCCAGGCTCGGCTGATTGCGGGCATGGATCTCCCCGCTCGAGAGGCCGAGGCTCGCATCGGCGAATGGACGCAGTCCTTCTCCAAGGGCGGTCCGTCGGATCGCGTTGTTGCCATGCTCGGCGTTTCGCCGCGCGCCGATGATGCCGGTCTGCCGGCCCAGCTCGTGCTCAACGCGATGCCTGCCGCCGAACCGGTTCAGCTCGCCAGCGCAGCCGATCTGGTCCAGGATGCCGCAGAACGTGCCGAGCCTGCGCCGGTTAACGCACCGGCCCAGGCTTCCGAGCCTGCGCCCGTGAAGGTCGCCGAAGCGAGTCCGGCCGCGCCTGTCGTTGTCCAGCCTGTTCCCGCCAAGGAACCGGCCTTCACGCCCGCTGCCATTGCCGCCCTCCTGGCAAAGCCGCCGGTCGCGCCCGTCGCGATCACGGCGGATGAGCCGCTCGAGACCGTCGATCGCAAGCCCGCCCCGGATTCTGCTCCGAGCGCTCCGGCGATCAAGGCGGCGTTCACGCAGACCACCGTCTCGGGCTCACCGCAGCAAACGCTGAAGCGTGCGTTCGTACAGCCCGCCGCCGCACCCAAGGCTGCTTCGGCGCGCGCCAGCTGGGCCGTTGGTATCGCGAGGCCCGCGGCAACCGGCAAGGCAAGCGATTGGGTCGTCCAGCTCGGCGCCTTCGACAGCGCGGCACTGGCCAAGAGTCAGTGGAGCAAGCTCAGCCAGACGCGCACGCCACTCAAATCCTACAGTGCCGTCCACAGCACCGTGACGGTCAACGGGCGGACGTTCTACCGGCTTGCCATTCGCGGGTTCGAAAATCGCGGGGCGGCGGCGTCGACCTGCGGTTCGCTGCGGACCAGCGGACAGGACTGTTTCGTGCGCCTGGACGACAACGGAGCGCCGCAAGCCAGCGTCGAGCGTGGCGCTGGCCGCGTCCGCGCGTCACGCTAAGCCCTAGCGGATCACGCCGCCCTTCATGATCATCCGCGAGCGGCCCTGAACGGGTAGCTTGTCGAAGGCGGTGTTGCCTGCAGCGGCCGCCATCTTACCAGAATCGACGATCCACGGCGCATCGCGGTCGATGAGAATGATGTCGGCTGGCAGGCCCGGTTCGAGCCGGCCGGCCTCGATTCCCAACAGCTTCGCCGGGTTGGCCGCGAGCAGCGCCATCATGCGGTTCTCGCTGATATGTCCGTCCCGCACGAGGTTGAGCGCGAGCGGGAGCAGCGTCTCCGCGCCTGCCATGCCGGGTGCGGCATCTTCGAACGGGAGGCGCTTGTCCTCGGGACCGCGCGGGTCGTGGCCCGAGCAGAGTACATCCGCAGTGCCGTCCGCCACGGCGGCAATCGTCGCGAGCCGATCCGCCTCGCAGCGCAGCGGCGGCGAGAGGCGCGCGAAGGTGCGGAAGTCGCTGATCGCGGCATCGTTGAGGAACAGATAGGCTGGGCTGGTGCCGCAGGTGACGGGCAAGCTCTGCGCCTTGGCAGCGCGAATGAGGTCGAACCCGGCCCTGGTCGACACCAGCCGGAAGTGGAGGCGGGCGCCGGCGACGCGGGCGAGTGCAATGTCGCGGGCAATCGCGATCGCTTCGGCAGCTGCCGGCGCACTGGGCAGGCCGAGGCGCGTCGCAGTCTCGCCATCGGTCGCGACGGCATGGTCCGCGAGCCCGCCATCCTCGGCATGGCTGACGACCGTCAGATCGAGCGCGGCGGCGTAGCGAAGCACGCGCAGCATGACGCCGCTATCGGCGATCCACTTGCGGCCGGTGGCGATGGCGCGCGCGCCAGCCGCCTTCATCAAGGCCATTTCGGCCAGTTCCTTGCCTTCGAGACCCTTGGTCGCCGCGCCGAGCGGGTGCACCCAGAAATCGGGTTTGCCAGCGCGCGCGGCATGCTGGACGAGGCCCGGATCGTCGAGCACGCGCGACTGATCCGGCATGAGGCCCGCGCGCGTGATGCCCGAGAAGTGAAAGGCCGGCTTGTCGGTCTTGAACACGCCAAGGTCGATGATGCCGGGCGCGACGATCATGCCGCCGGCGTCGATGACGCGAGCCTCGGCGGGGAAAGTGAAGGCGCCCATGGCGGCGATCGTGTCGCCCTCGACGAGCACGGTGCCGGGGACCAGTTGGGTATCCTCCGGATCGCAGAGCCAGCCGTTGATGATCGCGGTCAGTTCCATCCCGGCACTCCCCGCGCACTGCGTGTCAAAATATCGAGGCAGGCCATGCGCACTGCCACACCCATCTCGACCTGCTCGGTGATCGCCGATCGCGCCGGATCATCGGCCAGCGCGCTGACAATTTCGACACCGCGGTTCATTGGGCCAGGGTGCATCACGAGTGCATCGTTCTTAGCCAATGCGAGGCGTTCTGGTGTCAGCCCGTATAATTCATGGAATTCGCGCGCTGACGGGATGAAGGCGCCGTCCATTCGTTCGTTCTGCAGACGGAGCATCATGACGACGTCGGCGCCATCCAGCGCGGCCCTGAAATCGTGGAAAGGCGTCACGCGATAGCGCTCGACCTCGGCCGGCATGAGCGTCGGCGGCGCACAGACGCGGACCTGGCAGCCCAATGCAGTGAGGCAGAGCATGTTCGAACGGGCGACGCGGCTGTGGAGGATATCACCACAGATCGTGACGATCAGCCCTTCGAACCCCCCCTTGCGGCGGCGGATGGTGAGTGCGTCGAGCAAGGCCTGCGTTGGATGTTCATGGCGGCCGTCGCCGGCGTTGAGAACCGGGCAGTCGACCTTGTCGGCGATGAGCTGCACCGCGCCTGAACTCATGTGGCGGATCACGATGACGTCGGCATGCATGGCATTGAGCGTCACGGCCGTGTCGATGAGCGTCTCGCCCTTCTTCACGCTGGACTGTGCGGCATGCATGTTGACCACGTCGGCACCGAGCCGTTTGCCGGCGATTTCGAAGCTCAGGAGCGTGCGCGTCGAGTTCTCGAAAAAAGCGTTGATCTGGGTGAGGCCGGCGAGCCGGCCGTCATGTTTGCGGCTGTCAGCGCGATTGAGCGCGACCCATTGCTCGGCTTCGTCGAGGAGGAATCGGATTTCATGGGGCGCAAGCGGAGCGATCCCGGTCAGGTGCCGGTGCGGGAAAGGCGATGGCGCTGTCATTAAAGGCCCCCGTTAGTGGAGGTGGGGCACTTACTCAAGCCCATGACTCCGGAATGAGAAGTGCAGCCAGCAATCCTGCCTGCACCACCGCCGTCACATGCAGGGCGATCGAGAAGCCGGGCTTGCGCGTTTTGTGGCGGAATTGCCAGCGGCCGAGATAGGCGCCCAGGGTGCCGCCGAGCAGGGCGAGCAACAGCAGGTCGCGTTCCGCGACGCGCCATTTACCGGCCCGGGCCCGCGCCTTGTCGTAGCCGAAGGCAATGAAGGCGGCGATGTTGGCGAGGACGAGATAGGCCCAGAATTCGGGCTGGACGGCGATCATCCGTGCGTGAGCGCGTCGATCGCGCCCTGCAGGATGAGCGCGGCGGCGTGGGCGTCGATCCTCTCGGCGCGCTTTGCGCGGCTCATGTCCTGCTCGATCATGGCACGCTCGGCCGCGACGGTCGACCAGCGCTCGTCGCGCAGCAGGATGGGGAGTCCAAGCACCGCTATGTTGCGGGCGAAGGCGCGGCTCGCCTGGCTGCGCGGGCTTTCGCTACCGTCCATGTTGAGGGGAAGGCCGAGGACCAGGCCGCGCACGGACTGGGCCCTGATGATCGCTTCCAGCGCATCCTTGTCGCGCGAGAACTTGCCGCGCGGGAGCGTCCGGGCAGGGCTGGCGAAGCTCCAGCCCGCGTCGCAGAGCGCAAGACCGATCGTCTTGGTGCCCAGGTCGAGGCCCATCAGACGCCCGCCATCGGGGAGCGCGGCGCGGAAGTCCGCGGCGTCGACCGTGATCAGTGCGTCGTGCGCCATGCTGCAAGTCTTTCCTGCGCGTCTGCGCGGATGTTCGCCCAGAAGAGCGAATAATCATAGGCATGGTAATTGTTGCCGGGCATGACGGACGGACCGAGGCGGGGCGCGGCGTCGAGCAGGAGAATGCCGCCGCCGGAGCAACGCGCGCCGATATTGCCGGGACTGACCAACAGGCCCTTCGGGTCGCCATCGCCCAGCAGGACACCCGCATTGGCTTGCGGCGCACCGGTTGGCGACGCGCCGCCCGTTAGCGGGTTGGTGCAGAGCATGGCGCTGCCCTTGCGCGGCTTGCCGTCGAAGCCCGGCGTCGCAGCATATGCGGTCTCGAGCGCGCTGGTATCGGCGGGTGGGCCGAAGCTCTGCCAGGAGAGGATGCAGCCGGTCTGGCGCGCCGCCGTGCAGGCTGGAAGTCCGAGCGCAGGCAGATCGTGCTGGATCGAGATCGGCCAACCGGGCGCATAGGCTGCGACGAGGCGGCTGCGGAAACCGGTGCCGCCGACGCGCTCGGCCAGCAAGCGCAGCAGGTGCAGCGAGCCCTGGCTGTGCGCGGCGAGGATCAGCGGGCCGGCGGGATTCGCCTTGAGAAAAGCCTCGAAGGCCAGTTTCACGTCGCCATAGGCGAGATCGGTCGCCTGCCTTGCTTCAGCCTTGTCCGTCATGAAGGCGCCGAACACGGCCTGGCGGTAGCGCGGCGCCCACACGGCACCGGACGGCGCGAAGGCGCTGGCCTGCATCCGCAGGAAGCGCTCGGCCTGGGCGCTGGAGATCGGCTCGCCGACCGCTGCGTTCCAGCGTGTCGTATCGAACGCGCTCGTCGGATGGATGAAGAAGATGGCCGCGCCCTTGCGGGCTTCGGGTGCGGGCAGGGTGCCGACGCCGGAAGGTTGCCAACTGGTGGGATCGCCCTTGCGGCCGTCGGGCCGGGCGATCCAGCCCTTCGGCGTTTCATAGAAGTCGGCGGGCAAGGCGGGCGGCGCCTGGAAGGCCACGCGCGGCGTCATCACGCTCTGCATGATCTTCGTCCCGAAGAAAGAAAATGAGATCATTCCGACCACCGCCAGGACGATGAAGAAGGCAACGACGTAGAGGAATTTTCTGGCCAAATCGGCGCGACTCCCATGCGGGTTTAGGCCGGCTCGCTCATGCCCGCTTGGCGGTAGGGTGGCAAGGGTGCGAAGCGGTGCCGGGCGGCCCGAAAGTTGTGAAGGTTGCGCCCATGGATGGACCAGAAATGTCTCGTCCGGGTCGCGCCCTCGCACGGCTTGCCTCGGAATGTCGATCGGCCTGCGAGTCATCGAATATTGTCCTCGTCGAATCTCGCGGTGACGGAGAGCATGGCATGGGCGATTGCCTGTAGGACAGCGCCAATTTGGCGCGGCGGCGGCAAGGTGATAGGTCATGCACAGGCGGGCAGGGGAGAGAGGCATGGCGAACGAAACGGCGACGCAGGAAGGCTGGCCGCTGCGGACATGGGTGCTGATGGCGCTGGGAGCGCTGTTCGCGCTGGCGATCCAGCAGCTTGCCGACCTGCCTGACAGCGGATGGGAATGGGGCAAGCGCCTTGTCGCCTCCACGGTTCTCTTCCTTGGCGTGAGCGGCATCGCATTCGGCCTTTCGTGGCAGCGCGAACGGCATGTGCCGGCGGCGATCATGGCGGCCATCTGCGGGATCATCGCCGGTGGCGTGATGCTCTGGAACGGAACTTCATCCGGACCCTGGCCGGTGGGCAGCGGTGTGGTCGCGGCGGGGGTATTCGTCGTTTTGTTCCAGGCGGCCGACAGGCGCCACCCGCACCTTCCGGCCAGCTGGTCCTGGGCCGGCATCAAGGGCTGGAAGCGGCAGGCGCTCGTCTATTCCGACGTGCACGAGATGGTATGGACGGACACGCTGCTCGGCGGCCTTTCCGGCATCTTCACCGGGATTACGATCGCAATCGCGTTCCTGTTGGCCGAGATGTTTCATCTCGTGAAGATCGACCTGCTGCGCGATGTCCTGCGCAAGGAATGGGTCATGGCGCTGCTCGTCGGCGCGGCCTATGGCGGCGGCATGGGCCTGCTCAGGGATCGGGCGGTCATCATTTCGCTCCTCCAGCGGGTCGCGATGATCGTGCTGCGGGTGCTGGCGCCGATCCTCGCCGTCGGCCTCGTCGCGTTCCTCGCCGTGTTGCCGTTTACCGGCCTCGCGCCCCTCTGGGCGACTGGCGAGACGACGCCGATCATGCTCGGCGCCGGCCTCGCCGCGCTGTTCCTCGTCAATGCGGTGATTGGCGACAAGGCCGAGGACGCCGCCCTGTCCCGGCCGCTGCGCTGGGGTGCCATGGCCCTGGCGTTAGCGCTTCTCCCCCTGGTGGTGATCTCCGCCTGGTCGACGGGCCTGCGCATCGGCCAATATGGCTTCTCGCCCGATCGCCTTTGGGCGCTGACTTTCATCATCCTCGCGACGGTGACGGCGGTTGCCTATGCCGTCGCGATCCTGCGCCGAGGGGACTGGGTGGCACGGCTCTATCGCAGCAACATGCATCTCGCCTTCATCCTCGGGGGCGTCGCGCTTGTTCTTTCAACCTCGATCATCGGCTTCGATCGGATCGCGACGGCAGACCAGATCGCGCGGCTGAACAGCGGCAAGATCAAGCCGGCGGATTTCGACTACCGGGGTCTGTGGTTCGATTTTGGCCCGCCGGGCAAGTTAGCGATCAAGCGGCTGGCGAAGGAGGCGAAAGACGCAACCGTCCGAGAGTTCGCGCAGGGCGTCCAGAAAGCCCACTATCGTTTCGAGGACGTGCCGAGCGACGTGGCCCGGCGGAGCGGCGACGCGCTCGACAAAAGACTGACGATTCTGCCGGAAAAGGTGGCGCTTGAACCGAAATTGCGCGAACGGCTCACGGAAGGCGATGCTTGTCAGGAGCAGGGTGCCTGCACGCTACGCTATGTGCCGGGCGAGGATTTTGCGGTGGTGATCCGCGAGCCTGACCCGAAATGCGCGTTTTGCGAGCCGAGCGTCAGCCTCCTTCAACGTGGGCCAAAAGGAAACTGGGGTTCGACAACGTCTGCCAGTGACAAGCTCGACCGGGCCGCGGCTGCGGTCGCTCCTGCTATGCCTGCAGTCGTTTCAACAGACAAAGCGCGCGCGATGGCGGCGAAGGCCGGCAAGATCGAAATGCGTGAGGTGAAGATGCGCCAGCTCTATATCGACGGAAAGGCTTTCGAAGCTCCCATTCCGCTGGAGAATGCCGCCGAGCCTTGATGCACTGGCGCGCCAATGCTAGCGCGCCCGGCATGAGCGTAGACCTGAACACCGTCAAGAAGATCGCCAGCCTGGCGCGGCTCGCCGTGAGCGAAGCCGAAGCCGAGGCGCTGGTGCCCGAACTCAATGGCATCCTGCACTGGGTGGAGCAGCTGGGCGAGGTGGATGTCACCGGCATTGCGCCGATGACAGCCGTCATCCCCAACACGCTGCGCCTGCGCGACGATGTCGTCACCGATGGCAATGTCCGCGACAAGGTGCTCGCCAACGCGCCGCAGGCCGAACATGGATTCTTCACGGTGCCGAAGGTGATCGAATGACCGTGCTTACCGATCTTACGGTCGCGCAGATCCGCGACGGTTTCCGCGCCGGCGACTT
Organism: Sphingobium sp.; assembly: GCA_036404995.1. Lineage (GTDB taxonomy): Bacteria > Pseudomonadota > Alphaproteobacteria > Sphingomonadales > Sphingomonadaceae > Sphingobium. Next base: position 82,744 of record DASWYL010000038.1, read on the forward strand.
TTCCGCGAAGGAAGTGGCCGAGGCGTTCAATGCCAATGTCGCGGCCGCCAAGGCGCTCAATGCGTTCATCGTCGAGACGCCGGAAAAGGCGCTCGAAGCGGCGGATCAGGCTGACAAGGACCGCGCGGCGGGCACGCTGAAGCCGCTCTCGGGTGTGCCGATCGGCATGAAGGACCTGTTCTGCACCAAGGGCGTGCAGACGACGGCCGCCAGTCACATCCTCGAGGGCTTCACGCCGACCTATGAGAGCTTCGTCTCGCAGAGATTGTGGGACGCGGGCGCCGGCATGCTCGGCAAGCTCAATCTCGACCAGTTCGCCATGGGTTCGTCCAACGAGACCAGCTATTTCGGCAATGTGATCTCGCCCTGGCGCCGCAAGGATGGCGGCAACGCGGCGCTCGCGCCTGGCGGATCGTCAGGCGGCAGTTCTGCGGCGATCAGTGCGCGGCTCTGCCCGGCGGCGACCGGCACCGATACCGGCGGGTCGATCCGCCAGCCGGCGAGCTTCGTGGGCATCAGCGGCATCAAGCCGACCTATGGCCGTTGCTCGCGCTGGGGTGTGGTGGCGTTCGCCAGCTCGCTCGACCAGGCCGGGCCGATGGCGCGGGACGTGCGCGATTGCGCGATCATGCTGGAGAACATGGCCGGCTTCGATCCGCGCGATGCGACCTCGCTCGATCTGGCAGTTCCGAAGTGGGAAGCCGGATTGTCGAGCGATCTCAAGGGTAAGAAAGTCGGCATTCCCAAGGAATATCGGGTCGACGGCATGCCCGCCGAGATCGAAAAGCTCTGGGACCAGGGCATTGCATGGCTGAAGGATGCCGGCGCCGAGATCGTGAACGTCTCGCTGCCGCACACCAAATATGCGCTGCCGACCTATTACATTATCGCGCCGGCCGAGGCCTCTTCGAACCTCGCCCGCTACGATGGCGTGCGCTATGGCCTGCGCGAGCTGCCCGAGGGCGCCAATCTTCAGGACATGTATGCCGCGACCCGTGCCGCCGGCTTCGGCCCGGAGGTCAAGCGTCGCATCATCATCGGTACTTATGTCCTCTCTGCGGGCTTCTACGACGCCTATTTCACCCAGGCGTGCAAGGTGCGCGCGCTGATTGCCCGTGATTTCGAGCTGGCCTTCCAGCAGTGCGACGTGCTGTTGACGCCGACCGCCCCGAGCGCGGCCTTCGCGCTGGGTGAGAAGCAGGCCGATCCGCTCGCCATGTATCTCAACGACGTCTTCACAGTGCCTGCGAGCCTCGCCGGCCTGCCGGCCATGTCGGTGCCTGCCGGCCTTTCCGACGAGGGGCTGCCGCTCGGCCTGCATCTCATCGGTCCGGCACTCGACGAGCAGATCGTGCTCAACGCCGGCCTCGCCATCGAGCAGCGCGCCGGCTTCGTGGCGCGGCCGGATCGCTGGTGGTGATGTGACGCAGGTTTCTGCCAAGCGCTTGGCGGACGGCATTTCGGCCGAGGTGCCGGACTGGAGCCGCGAGAAGAAGGTTCTTCGCTGGGATCCGGCCAAGTCGCTGATCGGCTCGATCCGGAGCTACCAGAGCCTTGAAGGCCGTTCAGGACCTATCGCCGCGCTGCGCCGGCGCTACGCGCGCTACCGGCATCGGCTCTGGTCAATCATCACCGGGGCCGAAATTCCGATCACGACGCGCATAGGAGGCGGGCTCATCATGCCGCATCCCAATGGCATCGTGATCCACGCGGACACCGAGATCGGGCCCAATTGCCTGATCATGCAGAATGTGACGCTGGGCACCAATGTGAAGCAGGGCGCGCCACGGATCGGCGGTCATGTCGATCTTTTCGCCGGGGCCTGTGTACTCGGCGCGGTGACAATCGGCGACCATGCCCGCATCGGCGCGCTGGCGCTGGTGCTGGAAGACGTGCCGCCGGGCGCGACAGCTGTCGCTCCGCGCGCACAGATCAGGACAGAGAATCAGGTAGGTAAGGCATGACCGAGACAAGCTATCGAATCCGGGGTGCAACCGGCGATTGGGAGGTCGTGATCGGCCTCGAAGTTCATGCTCAGGTGGTTTCACAGGCCAAGCTCTTCTCGGGCGCGGCAACGGCTTTTGGCGCCGAACCTAACAGCCAGGTGAGCCTGGTCGATGCGGCGATGCCCGGCATGTTGCCGGTGCCGAACCGCGAGTGCATCCGCCAGGCGGTGCGCACGGGCCTCGCTATCAACGCCCAGATCAACCGCTGGAGCCGCTTCGACCGCAAGAACTATTTCTACGCGGACCTACCGCAGGGATACCAGATCAGCCAGCTCTACCACCCGCTGGTGGGCGAGGGGCAGCTGACCATCGACGCGGATGAGAAGGCCGGCATTCCGGCCGACAAGTCGATCGGCATCGAGCGCATCCATGTCGAGCAGGATGCCGGCAAGCTGATGCACGACCAGCATCCGACGCGTTCTTATGTCGACCTCAACCGCTCGGGCGTGGCGTTGATGGAGATCGTCTCGCGGCCGGACATGCGTTCCCCGGCGGAAGCTGGGGCCTATCTGCGCAAGCTGCGCGCGATCCTGCGTTATGTCGGCTCGTGCGACGGCAATATGGAAGAAGGCTCGATGCGCGCCGACGTCAACGTCTCCGTGCGCAAGCCGGGCGAGGAATTCGGAACGCGTACCGAGACCAAGAACGTGAACTCAGTGCGCTTCGTCATGCAGGCGATCGAATATGAGGCGCAGCGCCAGGTCGAGGTGCTCGAGGATGGCGGCAGGATCGTCCAGGAGACGCGGCTGTTCAATCCCGACACAGGCACGACGCGTTCCATGCGTTCCAAGGAAGATGCGCATGATTATCGCTATTTCCCGGACCCTGACCTGCTGCCACTGGAACTGGACGAGGACTTCATCGAGGCGTGCCGCACGTCGCTCCCCGAACTGCCCGACGCCAAGCGCCGGCGCTATGTCGAAGCGCTCGGTCTCTCCGATTATAATGCGGCGACCCTGACCGCCGAAGCCGAGACGGCGCGCTGGTTCGAGGCCCTGCTGGCCGAAGCCGCGCGGATCCAGAAGAAGAGCGAGGGCGAGGTCGCCAAGGCGAGCGCCAACTGGCTGCTCTCCGAGCTCTACGGAGCGCTTAATCGTCTGGGCAAGAGCCTTGAGGACAGCCCCGTCAGTCCCGAGCGCGGTGCGGAGTTGCTCGCCTTGGTTGCCGATGGCACCATTTCGGGTACGATCGCCAAGCAGGTCTTCGAAATCATGCTCGAAACCGGCGAGCCGGCCGGCAAGATCGTCGAGGAAAAAGGTCTGAGGCAGACTTCTGACACGGGCGCCATCGAAGCGGTCATCGTCAAGATACTCGCCGACAATGCCGACAAGGTTGCGCAGTACAAGGACGGCAAGGAGGCACTGTTCGGCTTCTTCGTCGGCCAGACGATGAAAGCCATGTAGGGCAAGGCCAATCCGGGAATCGTGAATGAAATGCTGAAGAAGGCGCTGATCTGACGGGGTGGCCTGCCGGCGCTCCTACATGCGGGGCATGCCCGATGGTGGCCCCGACATCGCCTTGATCAGCCGTTCCTCGATGACGCGCGCGGCATGCGGGGCGCCGTCGGCGCGGCCGATAACTCGCGTAAGCGAGTGCAGTTTCGGGCCGAATATTTCGAGGCGGCCAGCGGCGATGCCGCCGGCAAGCTGCTCGTAGGTGAGCATGGTTACGCCCTGGCCGTCTTCCACCATCTTCTGGATGACATCGGCGAATTCAAGGAAGATGATCGGCTTGCGCGGCCTGATGCCAAGTTCGAGCAGCCGCTGCTCAAGATGGTTTTCCGACATTTTCCCGACGGTGGGCAGGATGAACTGGAGGTCATCCATTGTCACGGCGCGGGACGCCAGCTTCTGGCGCGTGCCGGCAGGACCGGCCATGACGACCATCACGTCGCACACCCGCCTGCAGTTCGGCCAGCCCGCTGGAACCTCGGCCAGTGTGCTTACAGCCAGGTCAAGCTGGCCACGCTGCAATGCGGACCGGATGTCGACCTGGCCCACCTGCGGCACGAGATCGATGCTGAGACCGGGGAAATCCAGATAGAGAGAGGGTAGCATGGGCTTGAGGTAGAGTTCGAGCACACGCGGGCCGATGCAGATGCGGACATGCGGTGCTTGCCGCTTGTTTTCTTCGCAGCGCATCGATTTGCTGGTGTCAATGAGCGTCCCGGCCGTTTCGAGCAGCTTCATGCCTTCTGCGGTCAGTTGCGGCGTTGTGCCCAGACGACGACGGAACAGCGTTTGGCCGAGGCGGTCTTCAAGCAGGGCAATCTGGTCGCTGACGGCCGGCTGCGAGATACCGAGCTCCGCGGCGGCGTGGCTGAAACTTCCCGTCCGCGCAGCACAAATGAAGGTACGCAACTGTCTTAAAGTGAAGTCGCGGTCAGGTTGGCCCATCGAACATCCTCTGAGAACATTATTGGTATCGTTATCAGTATCGTTAAAGGGGGCGCGGCGATTGTAATCATGGGCGTACCGCGCGGCGCAAGAGCCGATTGGCGGCGGCTCGTCCTCAAACTGGACTGCTGCGAGATTGCAACAGTACCCGCTCGTCTGCCCATCAGCTAAAGCCCCGTTTTTCCATATCTTGCTGGTTCATCGTCGATTAAGCTTGCCTGGATCGGTAAAAAATATTTTCAAAAAATCCGGAAATTTCAGGTAGAAAGCTAATAAGTTCTGCTGAGCGGCGGAGGAGCTGCGAGAATTGGCAGCAGGGCGATCACCGATTCGCCCCTTCGCCCGCGCTTCGCACGCCTCACAATTCCCGGCATTCCTTCGCTGTCGATCCTGTCGGGACGGCTATTGCGGGCGAATCCCGAACCACTCGCCGGGTCGAGGACCGTTTCAAATTAAAGCAGGTTATAACTCCTATCCTATGGGCCATATAACCTGTTGATCCGTTGCATTGACCAATAAAAATTCGGAAGTTCTCAGAAATTGGGGGAAATTTCTGATGTCGTGACGATAATGGTCGCACGGCAAACGCAGAAGTGCGGGCAGTTATTTCCAGATATCGATCGCAATTGGAAACGGCCATGCAAAATGGCCGATCTCGTGCGTGTGTCTGTTGGTTCTGGGAGAGGTTTAATTATGAAAATGGGGAAAATCCGTCAGGATAATCATAAGCGCTCACTTTCCGTCTGGCTCGCGACGAGTGCGATTGTGTCGACAGCGGCATTCTCCGCTCCAGTGCTCGCGCAGAACACGACCGCTGGCAGCGAGGCCAGCACCCCCGCCGAAGCCATCGTCATCACCGGCTCGCGCATTGCTCGCAAGGACTATACCGCGACCAGCCCGATCGTGACTGTCGACTCCGAGCTGCTCGAGAAGAGCGCCGCCATCAACCTCGAAGCGAACCTCAATAAACTGCCGCAATTCTCGCCGGCCCTTTCCCAGTTCACGACGGGCGACATCCAGGCCAATGCGAACAACACGATCGGCGCCTCGACGGTCAGCCTTCGCCAGCTGGGTTCGAACCGCAACCTCGTCCTCATCGACGGCCGCCGCCCCACACCGGTCAACGGTACGGGCGTCGTCGACATCAACTCTATTCCGTCGTCAGCAGTCGACCGTGTCGAGATCATCTCGGGCGGTGCGTCCTCGACCTACGGTGCCGACGCTGTGGGCGGCGTCGTCAACTTCATCCTCAAGAAGAATTTCGAGGGCGTGAACGTCGACGGGCAGCTTTCGACGACGGAGCGTGGCGACGGGTTCGAATATCGCGTTGCCTTCCTCATGGGCGCGAACCTGGCCGGCGGCCGCGGCAACGTCATGATGGGCGCCGAGCGCTACAGCCGCGACCTCATCAATCGCCGCAACCGCCCGTGGTTCGACTACACGTTCCGCAATCCCAACATCAGCGGCACGGAATTCTTCCTGGCCGAGAACTATGTGTCGTTCATCGGCGGCAGTGGCACGCCGACCCAGGCTTGCGTGTCGGCGCTGTTCCAGGGGGGTAACTGCGGCGCGACCGCGCTCGCCGGGAAGGGCGCTCCCACGACGGTGACTGTCAACGGCACGGCTTATCCGCTGACGATTTCGAACCTTTCAAGCCTGTACATCAACGATAGCGACAACACGCTGTTCACGACCACGTCGACCTTCGTCGATCCCACCGGCCCAAACCGCACCTACGTGCCCGAACTGTTCGGCTTCAAAGGTCAGATTGACGGTCTCTCGCGCAAGAAGCTCGCGAGCGGGGTCCTCGGGGACAACAACCTCGACGAGATCCTTTCGTCCTCACAGAACCGCTGGACCTTCTTCACCAAGGGCCGTTACGAAATTACCGACAACATCACGTTCGTCGGCCAGGCCAATTTCGCGCGCACGCAGGTGCCTTCGCTGCTGCTCTATTCGGCTGCCGTCGGTACGTTCGGCGTGGTCGTGCCGCATGGCAATGCGATCTACACTGGCGACGTCAACACCGGCATTCCTTCGTCGGTCGTTGGCGGCAATCTCAGCATGACGCAGGCGCAGTTGGCCGCACTGCCCACGAACCTCGACTATATGGCCAAGGGCGTGGCAGGAACCGGCGGCACGGGCACCGGCCGGTACGGCCTTGCCTGTCCGGCGATCGGCGGTTGTACGATGAGCCAGGCGTTCCCGGTTCCGACCGAACTGGCCACGCTGCTCGATAACCGCGCCGCGACAAACGTCACCTATAACGGCGTCGTCTATTCGGGGCCGAATGCGCCGTTCCTGATCAACGTATCGCCCGAGCAGGTCGGTCGCCGCAGGACCGAGAATTTCAACAGCACCTTCCAGGTGATGGCCGGCTTCGAGGGCACCATACCCGGCACCGACTTTACCTGGGACGTGACCGCCTCGCACGGTGAGACGGTCGCCAAGAGCAACCAGGGTGGCTTCCTCGACGGCCAGCGTTGGCGGGCGGTCATGAGTGCGCCGAACTATGGCTACAACTCGACCTTCTTCGGCAATGCCGCCGCGCCGGGCAATCGCTTCAACGGCGCCTCTGCGACCTGCAAAAGCGGCATCAGCCCCTTCATCGTTCAGTCCTGGACACAGGACTGCGTGCAGGCCGTCACGGTCGACACGCAGAACGAGAACCGACTGACGCAGGACATGGTCGAGGCGAACCTCCAGGGCGGCCTCTTCGACCTGCCTTACGGACAGCTGCGTTTCGCGGTCGGTGCCGACTATCGCAAGAACTCGATCGACTTCACACCAGATAGCTCGGCAACGGAAGGCACGTCGTTCATCGACTCGATCAACGGCATCTTCGCCCAGGGTCACACGAGGGGCTCCATCAATGTGAAGGAAGGCTATGGCGAGCTGCTCGTCCCTCTTCTGAAGGATCTGCCCTTCGCCAAGGCGCTCAATCTCGAGCTCGGCTATCGTCTCTCGGACTATAACACTGTCGGCTCGGTCGGGACCTACAAGCTCAATGCGGAATGGGCGGTCACCGATTGGCTCCGCTTCCGTGGTGGCTATCAGAAGGCCAGCCGTGCCCCCAACCTCGGCGAACTCTACACGGCACCGACGCAGGTTTTCACGGCCAATAGCGACGGCGACCCCTGCTCGCGCGGCAACCTGACCAACCCCGTCGGCTTCGGCAACTATTCGGCCAATCCGATCGGCTTCAACTCCGACCTCGGCGTGAACGCAGCCGACACGTTCGGCAATGCCGACGCGCCCAAGGTCGAAGCGCTCTGCCGCCAGCTCATGGGTACGGACGGCGCTGCCCAATATTACCGCACGGGCCGCGTCTATTCGACATCTGCCGCCTTCGTGACGATCGAACAGGTCGGCAACCCGAAACTCAAGGCGGAAACGGCCAACACCTATACGATCGGTGCCGTCATCTCGTCGCCGTTCGATACGCCCTGGCTGCGCCGCCTGCGCCTGTCGATCGACTATTATAATGTGCAGCTGAGCGACGGCATCGCGCAGCAGAGTCCGGACGTACCCGCGCGCTTCTGCTTCTCGAAGGTCTACAACCCGAACTATGAGCTGAATGACTCCTGCAAGCAGCTGATCCGCGATCCAAGCACGGGCGAGCCGGGGCTCATCAACCTGTCCTACTCGAACCTCGGTCGCGTGGAAGTGGACGGCATCGACGTCCAGGCCGACTGGGGCCTCACCTTCAAGGATGTCGGCATCCCGATCCCGGGCAGCATCACCGAGAATATCCAGTTCGGCTGGCTTAATCACTTCAAGACCACCCTGGACCAGAATGTCCTGAAGCTTGTCGACTATGCCGGCACGCTCGGTGGTGGCCAGGTTGGCACCAGCGCCGGTTCCTATCGCTGGAGACTGCTGGCTACCTTCGGCTATTCGGTCGGTCCGGTTCGCCTGAGCCTGCAGTGGCAGCACAAGCCCAAGGTGGAGCAGGCAGCGTCCGTGACGAGCACGACCAACCAGGTGACCGGCTACAAGCCCTATAACCTGTTCAGCCTGTCGGGCTCGGTTGCCCTGATGCGTGCGCTGAATGTCCGCTTCGGTATCGACAACCTGTTCGACACGGCGCCGCCGTTCGGTGGGGTCAACCGCGCGGCGGTCATCGCCAACGGCCAGCTGCCGGGCGGCGGCTACAACTCGTCGCAATATGACGTGATCGGCCGCCGTTTCTATATGGGCGCAAGCTACAAGTTCTGACGGAATTCCCGTCTAAATCCTGCGGCCCTCCCTAACTTCCCTGGGAGGGCCGTTTTTCTTTTGTCGGGCGGTTGTTTGGGGGGGGGGGGATTGGCCTTCGGCCGTCTCCGGCACCTTGTGCCCCCGACTCCGAACACGATGCTTTCTTGCCGCACGTCGTTCCGAAATAAGCCTGTGTGCCGGGCTCGGGGTGATGGCGGAGAGGGTGGGATTCGAACCCACGGTGAGCGTGAACCCACGGCGGTTTTCAAGACCGCTGCCTTAAACCACTCGGCCACCTCTCCGCGATTCCTCGCCGCTAGTCGAAAAGGGCAGGGCGGGCAAGCGACCACCCTGCTTAGCGCGGGAACCGGTGGACTCGATTCATGGCGTAGAGCGGGCGGGTCGTCGGCCATGGCTTGTTTCTTAACTGCGCTATGATCATCT
>DASWYL010000039.1:0-72233 GCA_036404995.1 Sphingobium sp.
GGTCGCGCGTACCCGCAATGATGAGGATGCGGTTGCCACCCGGCCCCGGCAGCATCGCGACATAGGCATAATTGCGGCGGGCGGTCTCGCCATCCTGGGGCGGATCTGCGACATAGACCTTGCCGGTCCGGGTATCGATCAGCTCGTCGAAGCTGCCGCCATAATCGAAGCGCGAATTGGCGAACAGTGGCTGTTGCAAAAGCCCAAGACCGCTCATCAGCCCGACATAGATGATATCACCGTTCTTGAGATCGGCCGGCGTCAGCTTGGACGACGGCACAACCGGCACGACATGGCGGCCGCCAAGCCCCGGCGTGACGATCGGCATGACCGACTTGAGCGCATAGGCGGTACTGACAGGCAGATAATAGAGATTGAGATCGACCAGCTTGTCGCGCAGGTCTGGCCGGCCCATCAGCAGTGCGTCGAGATCCTCCCGCGAATTGACCGCATATTCGCGTACGAGGCGCGAAGGCTCCGCACCGGCCTTTTCGCGCTCGCCCATGATATAATAGTCGCCCGGCACGATCGTCAGGGAGCGCCGGCTGTCGATGAACGGCGCCCAGACGGGAGACGCGCGCACCGCCTCCAGCCCGTCGCCGTCACGCGAGAAATGGAGCGCCGCCAGAGTCAGCCCCACGCCCAGAACCAGGCCGACGAAGGCGAGCAGCCAGGCGGCGGGACGCCGCAACGTCGGCGCACCGCCCGCGGCGCCGAGTTCGATTTCCCTCTCTACCTCCACCTCCTCGGGCGCGACCAGACGGAAGCGATAATCGCCCTTCGGCAAGGTCATCCGCTCGGCTTCGCCGTTGCCGAGTGTCGTATAATAGTCGTCCATCTTCTTGCGCAGGCGGTGGACGTAAACGCGTACCGAGGCATCGACGAGGAGGTCCGCTTCCGACTTGCCGAAGACGTCGCTGGCAACTTCAACTTCCTTGGGACTCTCGTCCCTCAGGGTGCGCTCGAGCAGATAGTCGAACAGCCGCAGCAACATGCGCGACCGGCCGAGTCCGCCGGACGCCTTGATGCGCTCGGCAGCCGAGGACAATCGCTCATGTTCGTCGGTTCCGGCCACCCGCTCCGTCCACGCTGGCGCCCCTGGCAGGGTCGCATCCCGCCCCTCTAGCAACAGGACCGGCATCGCGCGAACATTAGTTTCGGTGCGTCGCCGCGTCTGTCTTTTGATCGGAGTCAAGGCGCCCGGCGGCCGGCTCGCGCAAATGAATACGGATATCGCTGCCCGACGAGCGAGAGGATGAGACATGGCCCATTTCCCCGACAATCCCGGTTTCAGCGGCCTTATGCGGATGGTTCGCCTCGAGGGCGACATCCACGACCTCGAGGTCGAGGGCGAGATACCGCCTGAGCTCAACGGCGCGTTCTACCGCGTCCATCCCGACCCGCAGTTCCCTCCGAAATATCCCGACGACCAATTCTTCAACGGGGACGGCATGGTGAGCCAGTTCCGCTTCCGCGACGGCCGAATCGATTTCCGTCAGCGCTATGCGCAGACCGACAAATGGAAGGCCGAACGCGCGGCAGGGCGCGCCCTGTTCGGCGCATACCGCAATCCGCTGACCGACGAAGACAGCGTCAAGGGCATGCACAGGGGCACGGCCAACACCAATGTGCTCGTCCATGCGGGCAAGCTATTCGCCATGAAGGAGGATAGCCCCTGCCTCATCATGGATGCCGAGACCTTGGCGACGCACGGCTATACGGACTTTGCGGGCGATCTCCCGATCAGTGCGTTCACAGCACACCCCAAGATCGATCATGCGACCGGGAATTTCTGCGGCTTCGGCTATTCGCTGGCGGGACCGCTGACCAAGGATTGCGAGTATTTCGAAATCGACGCCGCTGGCAACGTACTGCAGCGCGTGCCCTTCGAGGTGCCGCACTATACCATGTTGCACGACTTCTGCATCACGGCGGATTATGCGGTGTTCAATGTCTCGCCCTACATGTCGAGTTGGGAGCAGCTCGAAAGGATCGAGCCGCATTTCAAATATGACCCCAGCCTGCCTTTCTATCTCGGCGTGCTGCGCCGCGACGGCACGGCGCCCATCCGCTGGTTCAAGCAGGAGCCGAGTTTTTGCGGCTGCCATGTGATGAATGCCTTCCAGGACGGCACGAAGATCCATTTTGACTTGCCCATCTCGACGAGCAACAGCCTGTTCTTTTTCCCCGATGTGAACGGCCATCCTTTTGATCGGGAGGCCGGAAAGACCTTTCTCCACCGCCTCACGGTGGACATGGCCGCCAACAGCGACGACCTGACCGACATCGTGCAGATCGGCCGCATGCCGGGTGAGTTTCCGCGCATCGACGACCGCATGGCCGGCCGGAAATATCGCCACGGCTGGATGTGCACCTATTTGTTCGACAAGCCCTATGAAGGTCCGCCCGGACCATTTGTCGGTGTCATCAATTCGCTCACACATTTCGATCTGGAAACGGGTGAGGAGAAGGTCTGGTGGGCCGGTCCACAATGTGGAATCCAGGAGCCCGCATTCATTCCGCGCGCGCCGGACGCGCCGGAGGGCGATGGCTATCTCGTCGCGCTGGTCGACAACCACATCACCAATTATTCGGAGCTGTGCATCTTCGACGCACTGAAGCTCGACGCCGGACCGATCGCGCGCGCCAAGCTGCCGATCCGGCTGCGGCAGGGACTGCACGGCAACTGGGCGGATGCAAGCAGGTTTAAGGCGTTGGAGGCTGCAGAATAGGCCCTGTCGCCGTTAAAAGGCCACTTGGCATATACAACGGTTGCAGAGCGAATGAAATTGCGCCCATCTGGCGCCTCGACTAGCCTGTCCTCGGCGCGGGATGCGAATCCGCTCTCGCTTCAACGATGAAAATCGCCTTTAAAGGGCGCGAAAATAGTCGAGGGGATTCTGGATGCGTTTGCGGTCGGCTTTCGTCCTGGGCACGGCTCTCATGGGTTCGCTGTCGTTGGTTCAGGCGGTGGGCGCGCAGTCCGCGCCCGCGGCGGGTGACTGGCCGCGATATGCGCGCGATTATGGTGGTACGCGTTTTTCGCCCTTGAAGCAGATCACGCCGGCCAATGTTGCGAACCTGGCCACCGCCTGGTCGATGCGGGTTGCTCCGCAGGGCGGAGGTGCCTTGGTGTCGAGCGCGACGCCGATCGTAGTTGGCGGTATCATGTACTACCCGACCGGGACGGCGGTGCTGGCGTTGGAGCCGGAGACCGGCAAGGAGATCTGGCGGCATCCGGTGAGCGGCGGGGCTGCTCGGCGCGCGGTCAGCTACTGGCCGGGCGACAAGACGCACAAGCCGCGCATCTTCTACTCGACCGGCAAGACCATCTGGGCGCTCGACGCCAAGACCGGCGAGGTCGACAAGAGCTTCGGTAGGGACGGCAGCATCGCACTGGCGGTGAGCTACGGCTATCCGCCGACCATCTACAAGAATGTCATGGTCGTGGGCGCGCAGACCCAGGAGATGATCAAGGGCGAGCCGGGCGACACGAACGCTTTCGACGCGGTGACCGGCAAGCATCTGTGGACCTTCCACACCGTGCCCCGTCCGGGCGAAGTTGGGCACGAGACCTGGGAGGGCGATAGCTGGAAGGACCGTTCCGGCACCAATGTCTGGATCTGGTACATGACCGTCGATGAGGCGACCGACACGCTGTACATGCCGGTCGGCGGGCCATCGCCCAACTATGACGGAACCACGCGGCCCGGCGCCAACCTGTTCGGCAACTCGGTGGTCGCGGTCGATATCCACACCGGCAAGCGCAAATGGCACTTCCAGACCATACACCACGACCTGTGGGACAGCGACCTGCCGGCTCCGCCGGTGCTGGTCGACCTCAAGGTGGGCGGCAAGACGGTCAAGGCTTTGGCTGAGACCGGCAAGACCTCGTACATGTACATTCTCGATCGCAACACCGGCAAACCCGTGTTCGGCGTCGACGAGAAGCCGGTCGCCAAGGGGGACGTGCCTGGCGAATGGTACTCGCCGACCCAGCCCATTCCACGCAAGCCCGAAGCGCTTTCGCGCAAGAGCTGGGATGAGCGCGATATCGTGACGGTCGACGACACCAATGCCGAGCATGTCGCGGCCTGCAAGGCACTGCTGGCGAGCTATGGCGGCACCTTCTACAATGCCGGGCCGTTCACGCCCTTCTTCCTCAAGGAAGAGGGCAAGCCGGTGAAGGCATCGATCAACCTGCCTCATAATGGCGGATCGGTCTGGGGCGGCTCGGCGGCCGATCCCAATACCGGGATGATCTACGTGAACACCAGCGAAGGCGGCGCGATCGGCTGGACCGAGAAGCGCAAGCCCGGTCTCGACTATGGCCGGGGCACTGCTGGCTCGAACCAGACCTACGACCGCGCCAACCTGACCGGCCCGGGCGCGTATGCCGCGTTCAGTGCGAGCTACAAGGATGCCGAAGGCAAGACGCACAACTTCCCCTGCATCCGGCCGCCCTGGGGCCGCCTGATCGCGGTCGATGGCAATACCGGCGACATCGCCTGGGTCGTGCCGCTCGGCACCAGCGACGACCTGCCTGCGGGCAAGCAGAATACCGGCCGCAACAATGGCTCGGGCGGACCAATCGTCACCGCAGGCGGCCTCGTGTTCGTGGGGGCAACGGACGACAAGCGCTTCCGCGCCTTCGACGCCAAGACCGGCAAGGAGCTGTGGTCTGCAAAGCTCGACCAGAGCGCACAGGCGGTGCCGATCAGCTACCAGGGCAAGGACGGCCGCCAATATATCGCCGTGACCGCCGCCGCGTTCGGGGGCTCGGCGCGGGGGCCGGACGGCAAGCCGCTCAATGACGAGGCTTTGGTCGTGTTCGCCCTGCCTAAGTGATGCCTGGCCCTGTGCAACTGGCAAAAGACAAACGGAGAGGTTCGAGATGAAGAAGACCATAGCGCTCATGGCCACCGGCCTCTTGGCCACGACCGTTCTGGCCCAGGCACCTGCCCCGGCGCCGGGCCGGATCACGACCCCGGAGGGCGCGCTGATGGATACGGGCGAGGACCTGGCCTACAAGCCTGGCACGCTCACGCAGGCGCAGCTGATGAGCTCGACCCGTGACCTGTTCGTGCAGAACTCAGCCAATGTCTTCCGCCGCTTCCCGCGCGAAGTGACGGAGCAGATGGTCAAGTTCTACGTCAATGCGCTCGCACTCAAGTCCCTGAACCCGATCCAGCTCACCTCAACCCAGCAGATGCTGCTCACTGGCGTCGGCACCGGCCAGATCAAGCTCTCAGCCGGGACGCAGGGCAACCGCAAATATCATCTCGATGGCGGCTACAAGGCTGGCACCGGCATCCGTTACTTCCGCCTGACCTATCCCGATGCGGCGGTGGTCGCGAAGCGGTTCACCGACGCAGGCTATGCCGCGCCGACGTTCATCGATCAGGGCGATGGCACCAGGGCGGCTATGGTCACCGATCCGGGCGGGTTCGGGATCGAGATCGTGATCAAACCCGGTGCCAAGGATGGAAGCAATGACGGCGTCGGCGTCGGCATCAGCGTCTCGAACCTCGAGAAGAGCCGGGCCTTCTATCGCGAGTTCGTGGGGCTCGATGAGCTACCCGCGGTCAAGGACAAGACGCTCGGCCTCACCCTCTATCCCTATCGCCGCGGCGAGACGGTGCTCTACCTCTACCATGCCGGCGACAACCTGCCACAGGACAATGGCTCGGCCGGCATCCAGTATGTGGTTTCCGACACTCCGATGGCCGCCGCCAGGGGCGCGGCCCGCAACATCCCCATCGAAACCCCGCTCAACAAGCTGCGCGGGTTCGACCTCGTCACCATCTGGCTCAACGACCCAGATGGCGTCACAAACTATTACGCGCAAATCGCGCGCAGACCCGCCACCGCCGCTGCAACACCAGCACCTGCGCCATCGGCGAACTGATCGATTGCATTTGGGGATGAAGAAGGGCTGGCGCGATGCCGGCCCTTTTCGTTATTCCGCCTTCTTGGCGACATGGGCGATATAATAGCCCAGGTCCGCGATTTCCTTGTCGGTGAGTTGGCCGCCAAAGGCCGGCATCGCGCCCTGGCCATTGGTCACACGGCTGACGATGAACTCCTCAGTGCGATTGCCGCCATCGAGATGCGGGCCGACATCGCCATGAGAATCTGCGTCGACGAGCGCATGGCAGCCCGTGCAGCCCCAGTTGGTGAAGAGCTCGCGGCCCTTGGCGATGCGCGCGGCATCGACCTTTTCGTCTGCTCCAGGCGCCTGCGCCATAAGGCCGGCCGCCGGCACGCAGGCTGCAGCGAAGACAACCGCCGCAAGTCCGAGCCGCGCCATGCCTGTCATCTGCTTCGCCATCCCAATGTCACTCCTCATCCAGCAGCCCGATTCGTCCGGGACATTGTCAACTTATTGAACGGCCCCGCCCTAACCGGCGATGAACCGGGGCGTACAGGCCCGAAAGGGTGTTTTTGCCCGCCACAAAACGACAAGCCGCGACCGCTGTTGCGGTCACGGCTTGCGTCTGTTCCTGCCCCGGTCCGCGAACCGGGGCCGAAATTCTTAGTTGGCGCGCTTCGCAGCGGCGATCACGGCTTCCGTGGTCGGGTTGCCCAGCGAGAGCTGGTGACCATCGGGGAAGCTGATCTCAGCCGCAGAGGCACGGGTGTCTCCGTCACGAGCGCGGAACGCCTGAACGATGATCTTCGTGCCGGCGGGCAGCGAATTTCTGTTCCAGCCGCGACGCAGCAGCGCAGACGGAGCACCGCCCTCAACGCGCCAGGTCGTGCCGTCAGCAAGCTTCACGTGAATCCAGCTATGCGGGTTCACCCACTCGAACTTGATAACGGAACCTTCGAGCTTGATCGGCTTGCTCGAGTCGAACTCGGCACCGAATGAGTGGTGGGCATAAGCCGCACCACCAACGCTCGCCATCAGAATGGCGCCGATAACGCCGGCGCGCCAGCTTTTCATACGCACGGTTGGGTCACTCCTTCAATTTATCCCATAATAACGTCAGCGGGATAGTTTGCATACTAATGTTCACAAGCTATCCCGCCGATGAACAGCAGCTCACTTTGCCGGTGCGGTCTCGTGAAGGTCCCCGTAAAGGAACTCTTCCGAATAGGGAACGCAGCGGAAATCCATCAACTCGGCATTGGGCTCCATGCGGCGATAGAGCGTCATCTTGATCTTCCAGTCCTTCGTGTACAGCTCAGGATCTGAGATCGTTGCCTCGTAAGCGATATGATCCTTGTCAACGAGCGTGAACTTTTCGGTCACGGACGTATTCGCACCGATGAAGTTGCCCGAGCGGTCAAGCCAGGTCTTGTTCTCCATCATCTCGCCGGCCGGGGCCTTGTACTCGCCCGGGCTTTGCGAAAGCGTCACGATCTTGAGCGTGTTGCCTTCCCATGAACCGTAGGACGTGCCCATCCAGGTGTCGATCGCCGGAACGCCGGTCGGGCCCATGTAGATGGCACGGTTCGCGTTCGCGTACTCGTAGACCATCAGCATGTTGCCCTTCTCGGCCTGGATGATCTGGAAGGGGAAGCTCATATAGGTCGCGCGCGGGATGCCGGGCAGGTAGCAAGCCGCCTCCGGATCATATTTCGGGGCGCTGGCACGGTAGCTGTCGCGGATCTTGAGCGCTTCCGGCTTGTATGGGATCACGCCACCCTCGACGACGCCGAGGCCGCCGTGGTTCGCTGCGATCGCGCCAAGCTGGCGCTCGCCAGCCTTCGAAGTCGATGAGTCATGCGGCTCGAGGTTGTAATTGGCCTCGTTGATCACCTGCCAGATGCCGTTGAGGTTCGGCTTGCCGCCGAGAAGCGCACCGCCAGCCGACGCACGTGCGGCAGGCTTGGCAGCAGACTTGGCGGCCGCGGCGGCCGGCTTCTTGGCCTGTGCATTGGCCATAGTGGTGCCTGCAACGACGAGCGCCGTGGCGGCGGCCAGCTTCAGATACTGTTTCATCCGCGAAAGATCCTCCCCTTCAATTCTGGTCATGGAAGCGCGTAGGCGACAATAGCGCCTCCCGCATTGATGGCGACATATTGTTTGCCGCTCCGACCGCGATAGCTCATCGGATTGGCATTGGCATTATTGCTAAGCGTGGCCTCCCACAACTGTTTTCCGGTGGCCGCATCGAAGGCACGGAGCCGCTTGTCATTGGTCGCGCCGACGAAGACGAGGCCGCCCGCTGTCACGGTCGGCCCGGCGCTGCCGGAATTGCCCTGCAGCTGCCTGCCCTCGGGCAATCCTTCGACCAGGCCGAGGGGGACTTTCCATTTCACCTCGCCACTGTTCGCGTCGATCGCCACGAGTTGCCCCCAAGGCCCCTTGTAGCAATTCAGGCTCGGCCCCTGCGCGCGGCCCTGCGCGTCATATTTGCCGCTGATCGGCGCGGAGAAGCTGAAGAATGGCCCCTTGCCGTCGACGCTTGCGCGGTCATAGTCGCCCGGCTCGGTCGCATCGAAGCTGTACGATTTGGTGCCCTCCACCTTCTCCGTCCAACCGACCAGCGAGGTCGCCTGCGCGTTGACGAACACCCAGCCCGTGGTCGGATCAGCGGCCGGACCGCCCCAGTTGACCCCGCCGGTGCCGCCGGGGAGCTGGATGGTCGAGCGCGGAGCTTCGCCGGGCTTGTGGAAGTAGAAAGGCGTGTAGGGGCCATTGTTGATATAGCCGCCGGCCTTGTCCCACATGGCCTGGCACGCCGCGGCATGTTCGGGCGTCGTGTCGTCCGCAGTGACGATATCGGCCTTGGTCATCGAGTTACGGCTAAGCGCAGGCGTCTGGGTCGGGAAAGGCTGCGTCGGTGAATAATATTCGCCCGGCACGTCCCCCTTGGGCACGGGCCGCTCCTCGACCGGAAAGAGCGGCTTGCCGTTGTTGCGGTCGAGCTCGAAGAACAGGCTCGACTTGTTGACCGAGACGAGGCCCTTCTGTTTCTTGCCCTTGACATTGAGGTCGATCAGCGGGCCGGTGGTCGGCTGGTCAGTGTCCCACAGGTCATGATGCACGAACTGGAAGTGCCACTTGTACTTGCCGGTCTTCATGTCGAGTGCAACGACCGAGTTACCGAACAGGTTGTTGCCCGGACGGCTGCCACCCCAATAGTTGGGTGAAGGCGAACCGAGCGGGACATAAACAGTGCCGGTCGCTTCATCCACGGGTGCCGAGAAGGCCCACATATTCGTGCCCGAGCGGCCGGTATTGTCAGCGAGCCAGGTGTCGGCACCAAGCTGACCCTTCTTGGGGACGGTCTGGAATTCCCAGAGCTTCTTGCCCGTGCGCACGTCGAAGGCGCGCGGGTTGCCGGGCACGCCGGTTGGATTCTCGAGCGTTGCCGCGCCGATCATGGCGACGTCGCCGCTGATCGTCGGCGTACCGCCATAGCCCACGCCGACATCGACCCCGCCCTTGTCGCCGAAGCTCTCGACGGGTTTGCCGGTCTTCAGGTCGAACGCCATCAGCTTGGAGCCGCTCATCGCGAGCAGGCGCGCCGGGGTCTTGGCGTCTCCCGGCCAATAGCCGAGGCCGCGAGTCGAGAAGGTTGGCGTCGCGGGCGGACGCGCGCTGGACGCCGCATTGGCTGTCGGTGCCGCGCCGGCCGGAAAGGCGAAGGTCCACACTTCCTTGCCGGTATCGGCATCGAGCGCGATCAGGCGGCTGCCCGCAGGCAGGTACATGGTGCCGTCGATGACCAGCGGGACAGCCGTGCCGAACGAGCGCGTGGTATAGCTCCAGGCTTGCTTGAGCTGGCCGACATTGCCCTTGTTGATCTGGTTGAGAGGCGAAAAGCGAGTGGAGGCAAGATCGCGATTGATCGTCTGCCAGTCGCCGTCGGGCATCTTGGCCAAAGCCGTGCCGGCTCCGGCCAGCAGCAGTGCAATCGACGCAGCGCGATTAAGGCTTCTGGCGACCCGCATGCATCCCCCTCCTCAAGGTTCGATAACGTTTCAGAACCGTTTCGTAACTTGCCAGCCTACGCCGGACAAGAAACGGTATCTGACCGCTTCCGAACCTCGACCTAGTGGGAGTCGACCAGTTTGACAATGTCCGGAATCGGGATGTTAGTTGTTTTTGACAACAATGTGTCCCTTGGGCTACGTCGCCCGCACCGGCGATCGCCTCGCCAGCTGCCAATCCGGACAAAGTAACCCACTTGGCGGCGGGTCGTTCGCTTGCTAACCGCTTTTCGCCAGCACGAAAAAGCGAACAGGGAAGGACGGCCATACGCTGCCCAGCGAAGGCCGCATATATGGAAGGCAACCACTGATGGCCGGAATTGGCGATACAGTATTCGAATTGACCGAGTGGCTCCGAACGACGCCCATGGTCGATTTCGCGCTTTGGCTCTCCGCCAAGGAAATTTGCGAATGGGTGCAGTCGCATTCGTTCATGGTCCCGGTCATGCAGATGATACACATCTTCGCGATCGCGATGGGCTTCGGCTCGGTCGTGCTATTCAACCTGCGACTGGTTGGCCGGTCCGGTTCCGACACAACCGTCCTGCAGGCGGCGCACCGCTACCTGCCCTGGATGAAATGGTCGATCGTCGTGCTGTTCGTCTCGGGCATCGGCATGATACTCGGCGACCCGGTGCGCTTGCTGGTAAACCCGGTCTTCTGGGGCAAAATCATCCTCTTCGTCCTGATGATCCTGGTCAGTATCGTCCATCTCAAGACGGTAATGCGCAAGACCAAGGCGGTGCCAACCTGGGATGCATCGACTGGCGGCAGCATCGCGATTCGCACGAGTGCCTATGGGCTCATCATCCTGTGGCTTCTTATCATGGCTGGTGGGCGCTTCATGGCCTACGCCCCGATGTAAGGGAGACAAAACATGTTCTTTCCATCTCTCTGGCAGGCCATTCAGGACTCTGCGCTCGGCATCTACATGGCGGAATCGGCGTGGGCCTTTCCGACCTTCGAGACCATCCACGTGTTCGCCATCGTCACGGTGTTCGGCACGATCGCGGTCATGGACATGCGCATGATCGGCATGGCCTCCAAGGGCCGCCCGCTCACCGCCGTGTCGAAGGACACCCTCACCCTGACCTGGACGGCGTTCGTCGTGGCAGCCATCAGCGGCTCGCTGCTGTTCACCGGCAAGGCGACCTACTACATGGTCAATCCTTGGTTCCTCGGCAAAATGGCCTTGATGGGCCTGGCAGGCCTCAACATGATCGCCTTCCACCTGATCCCGTGGAAGAATGTCCGCAATTTTGATACGACCCCCGCCATCCCGGGCAACGTCAAGCGGGCCGGCTTCCTTTCGCTGGCTCTATGGATCGGCGTGATCTGCTGCGGCCGCATGATCGGCTTCACGCTGGACAAGTATCTGCCCTTCTGACGGACTGCCGGCTGCTCACCCGGCCGACGAAAGAGACAAGGGCTCCTGCCACGGCAGGGGCCCTTTTTCTTTGCCTCAGGGGTTCGGACAAAGTCACCTGACCCCCTGCAATTTGATCCAGTTCAATGAGTGGCCGCCGCGCATCTGGCTGGATGAAGTCACGTTGGCGGCGAATCATCGGAGTCAACGAACGCAAACACAACGCCAACACGGGGCCAAAGCGTTTCCCCGCGCTAGGCCCAATCAATGGGGGGAGGTCATCTCCGATGTCATTTTTCGACACGCTATTTCACATGACCGAGTGGCTACGAACCACATGGGTCGTCGATTTCTCGCTCTGGGTTTCAAATACTGCGGCTTGCCAATGGCTCCAGGAACATTTCGTCGCGATTCCGGGCTTCCAGTCGATCCACATTCTTGCGATCGGCGTGCTGTTCGGCTCGGCGCTGATGGTCAACCTGCGGATTCTCGGCGTCGCCGGCGGCGGGCACAGCGTGCCTGAAACGGTCCAGCGCTACATGCCGTGGCTCTGGGGCGGGCTCGCGGCGCTGATCGTGACAGGCATCATCCTGCTGGTCAGCGAGCCGGTGCGCAACATGGTCAACCCGTTCTTCTGGATCAAGATGACCGCGTTGCTCGTGACGGTCCTCGTGACCGCGTGGTTCCACCTGTCGGTGCGTGCGCGCATGGACAGCTGGGACCGCTCGTCGAACGGCCAGGGCGCGATCCGCGCCGGCGCCGTCGCCCTTATCATCCTGTGGTGCATCGTCATGGCTGGCGGCCGCTGGATCGCCTACGCGCCCGTCTGAGAGAGGAAGAGACATGATCCTGCAATCGCTTTGGCACAGCATCGAATTTTCGGGCATCGGCCAGTCCATCGCCAGCTCGGAAGTCGCCTTCCCGTTGATCGAGACCTTTCATGTGTTCGCGATCGTCACGGTGGTCGGCACGATCGCCATCATGGACCTTCGTCTGCTCGGCCTCACTTCGAAGAAGTGGACGGCAAGCTCGGTCTCGAAGGACACGCTGTGGCTAACCTGGGCAGCATTCGTTGTCGCCGTCATCACCGGGCTGCTGATGTTCGTCAGCAAGGCGTCGACCTACATGGTCAACCCCTACTTCCTGGTGAAAATGGCCATGATCGCTGCCGCCGGCGTCAACATGGCCATGCTGCATCGAGGCCCTTGGAAAGCCATTGGCAGCTGGGACAGCGCAGCCGCCGTACCCGCCAATGTAAGGCTGTCCGCCACGCTCTCGCTGATCTTCTGGATCGTCGTGATCTTTTGCGGCCGCTTCATCGGCTTCACGCTGGGCGTCTACCAGGCGCCAATGTAACCTTGGTCCGCTCGCGCGGAGAGGGCCGCCCTCAACTTCGCTTGAACGGACAAAGAAAAGGGGGCCGAAAGGCCCCCTTCCCTTTTGCATGTCGGATCAATGCGGCGTCTACTTCAGCTTGGCCATCACATTGCGCTGGAAGAGGCCCTCGAAGAGCTTGGCGGCGTCCGGGCTCATGGCCGGGCCGATCGCGGACTTGTCATTGACCTCGAGAAGCATCGCCTCATTCGGCTTGGATTCCTTGACGGTGGCCCAGTGCGGAAGGCCTGGACCGTTGGGATTGCCGGTGCGCGCGAAATTCACCCAATAGCTCATCATCTGATCGGCGAGCTTGAGGTCCGGCGCGCTCTTGCCGGCAATTGCCGGCGAGCTGACGTCGGGCACTTCGCGCGGCATTTCGAGATTGCCGAACATATAGGCCAGTTCCGAGGCGTGGCTGGCGCCACTGCTCTTCACGCCCTCGGCAACGGGCGGGACATGGACGAACTGATAGACATAGGCCGCTTGGCCCTGTTTCGCCTGCTCATTGGCGAAATGGTGCATGAACCAATTCATGCCCTCGGGTCCCGTCCGGCCGTTGGCCGCCGCGGCCTCTGCATCGGTCGTCGCCGGATAGGCCGAAAGGCCCAGCTCGGCCAACTCGCCCCAGCGCTTGGCGGCGTCCGACTTCCAGCGCTCCAGCGTCATCGGCGGACCGAAGCCGCCGCCGAAGTCGTCCTTGTTCGATCCGACCAGGACCGGCACCTTGTTCTGGCGGCCCTCGGCGAAGGTCTTCGACTGGTCCTCAGGGACGATCCAGCCATCGATGATGATGCTCTGCGCCCGAGCGAGCTTGGCCACCTGATCGGCGGGCAATGCCTGAAGATCGGCAAAGCTCTTGATCCCGGCTTTCTCCATCGCTGCGACCGTCTGCCTCTCGGCATTCTCGCGCGAGCCCATCGGTGTGGGGCTCAGGCCCGACCATGCGCCGCTCTGCGAGATCGCCTTGTGGAAAAGGCCCTTGGCCTGCGGCGAACCGGTCAGTGCAGCCGTGATGCAAGCGCCTGCCGACTGGCCGAAGATGGTGACGTTGTTCGGATCTCCGCCGAACGCCGCGATGTTCGCTTTCACCCACTTCAGGGCGGCAATGCCGTCCGATAAGGCCTGGTTGCCCGACGCATTATGGCCGGACATTTTGGTCAGCTCGGGGTGAGACAGGAAGCCGAACGCACCCACGCGATAATTGATCGCGACGATGATCGCGCCCTTGGCCGCAAGCTTGCTGCCGTCCGCAAACGGCATGGAGTTGCCGCCTTCTGCATAGGCGCCGCCATAGAACCACACCATGACAGGACGTTTCTCGCCTGCCCCCTTGGCGCCGGTCCAGACCGCTAGATTGAGGCAGTCTTCCGAAATCTTTGGCGAGTCCGGCATGTCGGTCGCCTGATTGACGCCCATTGCGCGCGTGGGCGCGGGCGGCTGGATGCAAGTGTTGCCCCACTTGCTGCCGTCACGCACGCCCTTCCAGCTGGTCTTGACGGGGACGGCCGGCATGAAGCGCAGCTTGCCTACCGGCGCCTCGGCAAAGGGAATGCCCTTGAAGACGGTCACGCCCGGTTGAAGGGCAGCCGTGCCCTTGACCAGACCCTGCGCGGTCTTGACCGGCTTGGTGAGTTCCGCCTGCGCCATCGAGGCACTTGCAAGAATGACGGACGCGAACGCGACCCGCGGCCATTGTGACTTGAATGACATCAGTTAGTTCCTCTCCCTTGCGAGGCCGTTTGGACCCGCGATGCCTTGGCCGCCGGTGGCAGTGCCCCGAGCCTCGACTTCATTTTTCTGCTGTCTTCTGTGCTGCACTGCGCTGCGCGCGCGAGGACGTGATGAAGTTGCGGATCTGCACATCGCCTTCATGGCAGGCATATTCGAACATGCCGTATTTCTCGTTGCGACGCCAATCGAGGGAAACCGTCCAAGGCTGTGTAAAGACGACAGGATCGTTCCAGGTCGCGCGATAGTTGACCGAATCCGGCCCGGTAATCGTGAAGCGCTCGGTGAACCGTGCGGTTTCGCTCACTGGCGTCTTGTTGTCCGGCGGCGAGTTCACCGTGCCGGCATTAGTTGCAGATGGACCCGGCTTGAAATTGGTCGTCTCCACGACCAGCGTATTGCCGTTCTCCCAATGACCCCGGCTCTCACCCATCCAGTTCAGCAGTTGGCGGGGCGCAGGCGGCGACTTGCCGTCGGTCGGGATGATCCGGGTCTCGTGCACCATCTCCAGTTCGATGGCGACGATGCCCGGAGACTGCCAGACGCGAATGCCATTATTATAATGCATGGGCAGCATCGAAGCCGGCAAGCCGCGCGTGATGCAGCGGTCCCATGTGTCAAAGTCGGTCGGGGCGTCGAAAGGCTGGTTGCGCGCCCAACTCGAGCGCATCAACGCCGAGCGGCGCTTTCCTTCCTGGGTCATGGCCGGGAGGCGGCCGTCAGCGGGTTCGACGATCAGCGACGTCTGCCGGTTGGCGTCGCCCGCCTCGTCCCAATGTCCGCGCCCGATCTTGCCGTTCTTGTCGTCATTCTCGTAGCGGGCCTGCAGCCCCTCCTGCTTCTTCATGCTCTCGGCATATTCAGCGTCGGTCAGGAAGGCACGATTGCCATATTTGGGATCACGCTGGAGCGGCACGCCGTTGAGGAAATCGATCGGCCAGGTGCCGCGCAGGTCTGGCTCGCCCCAAGGCGTGAGCTTCGCCTTGTAGGGCTTGGCCGCGGGTGCCGCAGGCTTGGACTGGGCATGGAGCATCGCCGGAGCGGCGAGCAGTCCTATTGCAAGGATCGAAGGCGCCACACGCCGAACCATCAAGTGCCGCACATCATTCCCCTGTCTTTGCCGCGGTCCCCTGCTTTGCTGGCGCAGCGGCCAGCATCGCCGGGCAGGCCCATGCCCCCCCGCAGCCGCCACCGCGAACGCCATTCCGGGCAGGCGCCGCGAAATCACTGCGGATTCGCCTTTTTCGCGGCCTCCTGAGCGCGCTTGGCGCGCGAGGCCGTGATGAAGTTGCGGACCTGCACATTGCCTTCGTGACAGGCATATTCAAACATCTGGTAGTTGTCGTTGCGCCGCCACGGCAGGCGCGTCGTCCACGGCCTGGTGAAGACCGTCGGATCGTTCCACGTCATGTCGTAGCTGATCGTGTCGCGGCTGGTCATCGTGAAGCGCTCGGTCATCACCGCCTCGGTGCTGACCGGCGTGATATTGCCCGGCGGCGAGCCATAGGTGCCAACGTTCGTGGCCGAGGGTCCCGGCTTGAAATTGGTGGTGACCACGACGAGCGTGTTGCCGTTCTCCCAATGGCCGCGGCTCTCGCCCAGCCAGTTGTTGATCGACTTGGCAATGGTCGGACGGCCATCGGTTGGAATGATCCGCACCTCGTGAACCATCTCGAGCTGGATCGCGACAAGCCCCGGCGACTGCCAGACGCGGATGCCGTTATTATAGTTGATGGTGAACATCGACGCCGGCATGCCGCGTGTGATGCAGCGGTCCCAGCTGTCGAAGTCGTCCACCCAGTCGAAGGTCTGGCCGGGCAGGTCGTCCGACTTCATGAGCTTGGAGCGGCGCTTGCCCTCCTCGGTCAGCTCCGGGACGCGCCCATTGGGTGGATCGATGATCATCGAGGTCAGCCGGTTTGCCTTGCCCGGTTCCATCCAGGCACCCATGCCGAGCTTGTTGTTCTTCTGCTCGGTGTCGTAGCGCGTCTCGGTCGCGCCGATCCGCGTCTGCCGCGCCGCATATTCCTCGTCGGTGAGGAAATAGCGATTGCCCTGCTCGGGCGTGCGCTGCAGCGGCGTCATGTTGAGATGGTCGACGGGCCAACCGCCCCGAAAATCGGGTTCGCCCCAAGGCGTCTTCGTCGCCTTGTAGGACTGAGGAACCGCCGGAACGGTGACCAGGTCCTGCCCCTGCGGGCTCCATTGGTCCAGCGCTGCCCTGGACGGCTTGTCCTGTGCGAAGGCGTATGACGCCGACGCGAGAAGCGCCGGCGCCATCAATGCATTGAGCAGGCGTCCAGAAGGCTTCGTCATGATGTCCTCCTGTTCGCCCTTTTCTCTTACTGTCGTGTCGGCGCAGCCGGTGCGGCAGGCGCCGCAGCGGGCGTCGGCGCAGGAGCTGCCGCCTTCGCGGCTGCCTGTGCCCGAAGAGCGCGCGACGAGTTGATGTAGTTGCGCACCTGCACGTCGCCCTCATGGCAGGCATATTCGAAGAACTCGTACTTGTCGTTCCTCGGGATCTCCATGCGGGTCGTGAACGGAGCGGTGTACACCTCAGGGTCGATATAGGTCATATCGTAGACGAGCGTGTCCTTGTTCGCGAGCGTGAAGCGCTCGATCACCTTTGCCTTCTTGCTCATCGGCACGATGTTGTTCGGCGGTGCCCCAATGGTCGCCATGTTGAGCGGCGAGGCGCCACGACGGATGTTCGTCGTCTCGACAACCAGCGTATTGCCTTCCCAGTGACCGCGGCTGAAGCCCATATAGTTGGTCACCTCTGCCGGCGGCGCCTTGCGGCCATCAAGCCAGACAATGCGCGAATCGTGGATCATCTCGAGATCGATGATGACCTTGTCGGGCGCCTGGAAGATGCGCACGCCGTTATTGTAACGGAAGGGCAGCATGGAGCCGGGGAAGCCGCGGGTGATGCAGCGATCCCAGTTGTCGAAATCCGTGGTCCAGTCATAGGTCTGGCCGTTGACCCAGCTCGAACGGCCGAGCTTTTCCATCTGGCGGCCATAGGCCGTCATAGGAGGCAGGCGGCCGTCGGCCGGTTCGATCAGCAGCGAGGTGCGCTTGCCGACGGCGAAGCTCTCGACCCAGTTGCCCATGCCGAGCTTGTTGGCCTTGGTCTCGTTGGACGCGGCGTCCTTGGCGCGGTCGCTCTGCTTCTCGCGCGCCTCATATTCGGCGTCGGTCAGGTAGACGCGCTTGCCCTGCGCAGGGGTGCGCTGCAGGTTGATGCTGCCCCAGCTGTCGATCGGCCAACCGCCGCGCAGGTCGGGATGGCCCCAGCCGGTACGGGGCGGGTTGAACGCCGGAATCGGCGCAACCTTGTAGAGCTGCGGCGCCTCGGCCTCGCTGGGCGCGGGCGGCAACGGCGCGGCCGGCGGGCCCCCGCGCTGCGCCGAAGCGGTCGTGGCGAGCGAGATGGTCAGCGCCGTCGCAGCGAGCGCGGCCGATTTCATCAGCGTCCTGAGATGTGGTTTCATAGTGCCTTCTCCTTGGCGGCGCTGAGCGCGCGCGATGATGTTATCTCGTTGCGACTCTGCCGGTCGCATTCAGGGGCGGCGCGCCCGAGAATGCCGCAATCGGCGTCGCGATTCCAGTCGGGACCGGTCGTCGCCGGCATCACTTCTTCTTTGCCGGAGCCGGAGCCGGCGCAGGCGCGATTGGCGGGGCCGAGCCCTCGGGCAGCGCAAACGCGATATATTGGTTCGCGCCCGCCTTCGGCAGCGGCAGCTTGGGCGCCCACAGGCCGTCACCACCCACCGGGATGACGATGAACTGGCGGCCATTCGCCTCGTAGACCGCCGGAATGCCTTCAGACGCAGCCGGCAGGTCGACTTCCCAGAGCGTCTTGCCGGTCGCGCTGTCGCGCGCGCGGAACTTGCGGTCACTGGAGGTGGCGTTGAAGAACAGGCCGCCTGCGGTCACGACAGGATTGCCGCGGCCGATATGGCTGCCGGTGTCCTTGATGCCGAGATCGGCCAGCGGCTTCACTTCACCATTCGGTGTGGTCCACAGCTTCTTGCCCGTGTCCATGTCATAAGCGGTGATCGACGACCAGGGCGGCCCCATGAGTCCGAAGCCGTTGCTCTGCAGGTTGAAATTGACCGGCGACTGATAAGGCGTCACGTCGCCGCCGCCGTTCGGCATGTTGGCGATTGCCTGGGGACGCTTGTCGGGGACCAGCGTGTCCAGCGTCGGCAGAACGCGGTCGATCACGTAGAAGCGGTGATTGACCGGATCGATCGCCGACATGCCCCAGTTGGCGCCACCATTATGGCCGGGCAGCGAGAAGCTGCCCTGCAAGCTCGGCGGCGTGAACAGGCCCTCATTGCGCGCGGTCTTCAGCAGGCCGCGGATCTTGGCCTTGTCCGCCTCGGGGATGAAGGGATTGATGTCCGCTTCGGTGATCTTGCCCTGGCGCGTGAACGGCTCCGGCCAGGTCGGGAACGGCTGCGTCGGCGAGGTCTTCTCACCGGGCACGTCCGACTGCGGCACAGGGCGCTCCTCGACCGGCCAGATCGGCACGCCCGTCTTGCGATCGAGCACGAAGACGAAGCCCTGTTTGGTCGCCTGCACGACGACAGGGATGTCCTTGCCGTCCTTGGTGATCGTCATCAGCTTCGGCGCAAGCGGGATGTCGAAGTCCCACAGGTCGTGATGGACCGTCTGGAAGTGCCAGAGCCGCTTGCCGGTCTTCGCATCGAGCGCGAGAACCGAGTTGGCGTAGAGATTGTCGCCGGGGCGGTTGCCGCCGTAGAAGTCGTAACGCGCGGTGCCGGTCGGGATGTAGATCACACCCGCCTGATCGTCGACCGTCGACTCCGACCAATTGTGCACGCCGCCCATGCGGTCGCGGTCCTTCTCGGGCCAGCTGTCATAATTGGCCTCGCCCTTCTCGGGCTTCACGTGGAAGACCCAGGCGAGCTTGCCGGTCAGGATGTTGTATGCGTGAATGTCGGCCGGCGAGGACGTGTAGTCATAGCCACCGGCGGGCAGCGACATGATGATCAGGTCACCATAGACGCGGCCGGGATTGTTTGTCTGCAGCGGGCGAACCTTGCTGATGTCGCCCGAAAGGCCCGTGCGAATGTCGATGCCCTCACCGGCAGCCATTCCAAAGCCCTTGATGAACTCGCCGGTATCGGCATTGACCTGGCGCAGGAAGCCCCCGCTCAGAAAGATCAGGCGCTTGTCCTTGCCGTCCTTGCTCTGCCAGTAATCCATACCGCGCGAGCCTAGCCGGCCCTTGACTTCGGTGCGCCACTTCTCCTTGCCGGTGGCAGGGTCGAGCGCGATGAGGAAGGTATCGCGAGCGGTCACATACATGGTGCCGTTGGCGACCAGCGGCCCGAAGGAAGGCGGCGAGCCCGGGCCAGTCTCGAAGGTCCAGGCGACCTTGAGGTCCTTCACGTTCGCCGCGGTGATCTGGGCGAGTGAGGAATATTGCGCCGATTCGGCGCCGCCGAGATAGCCATCCCAGGTCGCATAGTCGAAGCTCTTCGCCGCGACGGTGGATGGGGCAATGGCGCAGCTGCCCGCCATGAGGGCCACTGCCAGCCGAATTGCGCGGCCATGGCGCGACGAGCGCCCCTTCAAATGCGTGCGCATCTCTCTAAGCACTCCCGGTATCCCCCCGAACAGACTCTGTCGACCGGTCTGGACGCATGTCCGCCGGCGCTGCCAGCCTAGACGAGATGGTGCCAAGTTGACAACATCTCCGTGCATGCCTGCGATGACTTTGTCCGTCTTCGTCGGACTGTGTCATTCTCGCCGCAGGTTGCGCGACCGGACCGGTCAGCAGTTGACACCGTGGCATTACTCAGTAGATTCTGTCAACTACGCCCCGATCGGGGATCGAACGAAATTCACGACATGAGGAAGGAAGCAACGTGTCTCAACGGACCGGGAAGAAGCGTGCGGGTTTTGGAATTGTCTTGGCCGGCGCAGTCGCCGTGCTCTCGGCATGCATGCTGCCCTCGACCGAGGCCGTGAGCCAACCCGCGGAACCTGCCCCTGCCCCCAGCGCGGCACCAACTGCCGCCGCCCTCCCCGCTGCAGCCGCAACCAGCGCGGCAATCCCCGACCAGACCCGCGTCGCTGCGGGCCGCGAGCTTTTCGGCGGCTGGGGCTGCACCGCCTGCCACACCCTCGCGGACGCCCGTTCGAACGGCGCCGTCGGCCCTTCGCTGGATGGCAATGCGAGCCTGACCGAGGAGTTCATCTCCTCGCGCGTCACCAACGGGCAGGGCGCCATGCCGGCGTTCGGCGGCCAGCTCACCCCCAAGGAAATCGCGGACGTGGCCTATTATATCGCGCACGTCGCAAAGAAATGAGCGGGCGAACGCTGGGCGAGGCAGGGCGCGGCATCGCCGCCCTGCTTGTCGAAACAGTGGGCTCGTTTCACTCGGATATCGCACCTGCATCGCCCGGCGGCCGCAACGACGGCGACCTCGACGGCTTGTTTCTCTAGACCGGTCGATTCTCACGGCGCCGAGCGGCTACTGGCCCTGTATAGTCAAAGTGGCTAGGGTCCCCACATGTCCGCCGAGTTGCGCGATGCCGCGCCCCCCATCCCGTCGAATTTTCAGCGCGCCATCGAAGAGACGGCGGCGCTTATCGCCGAGAGAGGCATCAAGGGCACCAGCCTGCGCGAGATCGGCCTCGCCGCCAACGTGAACTTCGGCAATCTTACGAATTTCTTCGGTGGGAAAGACCGGATCGTCGCCGAATGTTTCCGGCAGGCAGCCCAAAACAATATCCAGCGCACGAAGGCCTTTTTTGCCGAAGCGGCAAACCTCTCTCTGGCGGCGGAATATGGCGCCAGCCTGCTGTGGGACATGTGCGAAACGGCCGGTACGCGCTATCGGACCGAGACGCTGGTCATCACCGAGCTCATTCTCGCCGCCGAGGGCAATCCACTGTTCGAGGAAATCCTTGCCGGCTGGTTTTACGAGCGCACGCGCGCATTCCGCAAGTGGGGCGAGTCCATCGGACTGACCCCCGCGGGCTCCGACACGCTCAACCTGGTGACGCTATCGGAGAGCTGCTTCTACCTGAGTTGCGGACGCTCATTGCTCTATCGTCTGGTCGCGATGGGCTCGCTGGCCGAGTTGTTTGAGGTCTGCTCAGGGGTCAAGCCACAGGGCCATTCCGAAGGCTTGCCCGATCTCGCACGGACCTTTTTCTCGCAGGGCGCCAGTCCGCCCGCGACCGATGCCGGCAAGGAAGCGATCGGCGCCAGCACCCGCGCGCAGATCGTCGACGCCGCAGCCGATGCTGTCGCCGAGCATGGCATGGATGGCGTCAGCACGCGCCTGATCGCGCAGAAGGCCGCCATCTCGCTCGGCCTGGTGAGCTATCATTTTCCGTCGATCACCAACCTTGCTCTCGCCGGCCTCAATCGCCTGCTCGAGCGCGTGATCGAGGAGATTGACGATCCTGAGACGCGTAATCCGGTCATCGAGCGCATGCTGGACGAGCGCCGCCGACCCGTGACGATTCCGCGCTCCAGCATGTTCGCCTATCGCGGTATGTGCCAGCTGGCGCTGACTGCGGGACGCATGTCCGCACAGGCCATGGCCGGCCAGATCCTGCGCCGGCGCATGGGCAGCGTGGTCGTCCGCGCGATGGATTATTCAGCTACTCCAAGCCGTTCGCGCACGCTCGCAGCCAGCTTCGCACTCGCGACCTCAGCGCTGTTCACGCTGTTGCCGGCCCTCGCTCGTCATGAGCGCCCGGACGATCTTGAGGAACTGCTGCAATTCCTCACTTACGAAATGCTCGGCTTTACCTCGCCAACCGCCTGAGCGGCTTACGTCCTATTTCTTCCCGGCGAGCAGAGCGGCGGCCAGCTTGTCCATGTCGCCCACGGGATTGCTCGGTCCGGAATTGCGGCCCTTGAGGAACTCATTGAGAACGTTGCGCTTCGAGAAGAGCCACTGTCCGTTGAGCTTCACCATCTCGTCCTCATAGAGGCCATAGGTGCCGATCTTGGGCTCGTCATTGGGGCCGTGGTTGGCCATTTCCAGCCAGACCGAGCGCGCCCAGGCGCGATTTCCCTCAACGCGGATCGACGATTGCAGGATGATATGGCGCAGCTTGGCGGGCTTGCCGTCAGCAGTGTGGTAGACGCGGCCAATGCCTTCAGCGAACTTGGTGACTGCCGCGCGGATCGCGTCGCGCCCCTTGCTGGTGCCGCTGGCGAAGGTGAGTTCGCCGTCCGGCGCGAAGGTCGCGACATAGGCATCCCAGTCGAAATAATCGATCGCGAACAGATAGCGCGCCATCAGGTCCTCGATCTCGGCGCGGTCGTTGCCATAGGTCTTGGAATATTTGGGCTGCGCAGCCTGCGCCGCAACGGCGATGCCGCCGGCCAGCAGCAGGGCGGCCGTAGCGGCGATGGCGGTCTTGCGGATCTTCGGCATGGTCATTGCTCTCCTCATTTCCCGGCGCTGTCTTCCCAGTCGGCATTGGCGCGCGCAATCACATATTGGTGAATGGCCTCGGCATCGTCCTTCGAGATCGTGTCGGAGAAGCTCGCCATACCGTTCAGGGCGCGCTTGCCGCCAATCACGATGTCGATGAAATCGCCGTGTGTCGCCGTGCTCATGTGGCGTAAATCCTTGACGCCACCCCGCGCAGCAACGCCGTGGCACAGCACGCAATGGGCGCCGTAGAGCTTCTCCCCTTGGGCGATCTGGTCCGGCGTTCCGGTCACTTTCGGCGGCGCCTGCAATTCGGGCACGATCCGCGACGCCGGCGGCAGCGGCGGCAGCTTCGCCTTGCCGCCGATCTTGTAGACCAGCAGTCGCGGCTTGCCGAGAAAGAGCTTGGTATATTTGGAGCGCTCGACATGGGCGAGGCCCCCGCCCCAGCCGGCGTTCACCGCGACATATTGCTCGCCGTCGACCATGTAGGTGATCGGTGCCGCGACCGGCACATTCTGCGTCGGCATTTCCCAGAGCTTCTTGCCATTGTCGGCGCGATAGGCAGCCATGCTGGCGCTGATCGTGCCTTGAAAAACGAGATTGCCCGCCGTCGCCAGCGTACCGCCGCTGCCATTCAGCGGATGCGCAACGCGCCAGACTTCCTTCTGGGTGACCGGGTTCCAGGCCGAGAGCCAGCCCTTGGTATGGGCGTCCGCATATTCGGCGATCTTCTTCCGCTCGGCATCATAGCCCGCGAAGCTCGTGCCGAGGCCCTGGTGCTTGTCGAGGTCGTAGCTCGCCGCGGCGGCATAGGCCATGTAGGTCTCGGAAACCGGAATGTAGACCAGTTTGGTGACCGGACTGTAGGCCATCGGATTCCAGTTGTGCGCTCCGCCCGCGCCGGGCGAAACCAGCACCGGTACCTCGCCGTAGCGCACCGCCGGATTCTCGACCGGCCGCCCCGTCTTCATGTCGACATGGCTCGCCCAATTTATCGGTGAAAACTTTTCAGCGGACAGGAGCTCGCCCGTCTTGCGATCGAGGACATAGAAAAAGCCGTTCTTCGGCGCCTGCATCAGCACATGTCTCGGCCTGCCGCCGATCGTCAAATCGGCGAGGATCATCTGCTGCGTGGCGGTATAGTCCCACTGCTCGCCCGGCGTGGTCTGATAGTGCCAGACATATTGTCCTGTATCGAGATTGAGCGCGACGATGGAGGCGAGGAACAGATTGTCGCCGCCGCCCGGACTGCGAAATTTCTGCGCCCAGGGCGAGCCGTTGCCAACGCCAATGTAGAGCAGGTGCAGTGCTGGATCGTAGGCGAGTGAATCCCAGACGGTGCCGCCGCCGCCCGGCTTCCACCATTGCCCGCTCCAGCTTTTGGCGGCCATCTCCATGGCCTTGTTTTCAAAGCCCTTCGCGGGGTCACCCGGCACGGTGAAGAAACGCCAGAGCATCTTGCCGGTATCGGCATCATAGGCAGAGACATAGCCGCGCACACCCTGCTCCGCGCCGCCATTGCCGATGATGACCTTGCCCTCATAGACCCGTGGCGCGCCCGTGATCGTGTAGGAACGGTCGCTATTGTCCACGGTCATGGTCGACCACACCGGCTTGCCGCTCTTCGCGTCGAGGGCGATCAACCGCCCGTCGAGCGCCCCCACGTAGATCTTGCCCTTCCACGCAGCCAACCCGCGCGAGACGATGTCGCAACAGGCCATGCGTCCGTATTTGAGCGGCACCTGAGGATCGTAGCTCCAGAGTTTGCGCCCCGTCTTCGCGTCGTAAGCGGTGACGATGTTCCAGGGCTGCACATTGTAGAGCACACCATCGACTACGATCGGGCTCGATTCCATGCCGCGCTCAGTGTCGATATCGGCATACCAGGCGAGGCCGAGCTGTCCGACATTGCGGTCGTTGATCTGCTTGAGCGGCGAGAAGCGCTGTTCATCGAACGTCCGCCCGCCGCTCATCCATTCTCCGGCATTGCGGTCGGCGGCAAGCATCCGCGCCTGATCCACATTGGCCGGGCCTTTCGGATCGGCGGCAGACAGGCTGAACAGCGCCCCCGCGGCGATGATGACCCGCATGAGGCGGGCACGCCCCCTCGAGATCATGCCTTGCTCGCCCGCCCCTCGGCAGGAAGGTCGCTAGCATTGGCCCAGAAGCCATGGACCTGGCCGACGCATTTGAATGGCATCTTCACCCGCGCGATCGGTCCCTCCGCCACCGCTTTGGTGTCGAAGACGATGAGGTCGGAGCGCCCCGCCTCCTTCTGGCTGCCGCCAAGGCCGATCAGATACCCATCACCCTCCGGCGCGTCTTTCTTGCGCGGCACGAAGGTCATCTCGGACAACGAATAGCCCGCTACCGAGCAAAGCTGCGTCTTGCCTTCCTGGTGGTCGATGATTGCCCAGCCGCCATTCGGGCCCACGGCGTTGAGATAGCCGTAACGATATCTGAGCGTGTGGAAGCGGTCGTCCTGCCGCGAGAGCACGCCGCTGATCACCGGGTAAATTGTCTCTGTATGATAGCGGTCGTTGGTCTTGCTCGAGAGGTCCACCGTGAAGCGGCGGATGAGGCCGGTCGATTTTGCCGGATCGAACGGTTCGCGCAAGCTCGGGAAGAAGGGAAACTGGTTTCCCTCGCCGCCGTCCATGTCCACGGTCACCTTGTCGCCGTCCGTCCAGGCGCCCATGACATGCGTGCAGAACAGGTTTTGGCCGGTAAACCATTTGAGGTCCTTGCCGTCGCCGCCGCGCCGCATGATGCCGAGATAACAGGGCATCTTGCTGTCATAAGAAAAATGAACCCCACCGGCACGAATACGGTCCATGTCTGAAACCATATTGGTGAGATACAGGATGATATGCTTCTGCGTGACCGCGAAATCATGCATCATGCCAGCATAGGGCGCCTGCACCGTCACGGCCCAGTTCACCGCGCCCTTCTTGTCGGCCGAGAAGACATGGATGTCCTTCGAGCAGAGGCCCGTCGCCTCATAGCCGAAGCTCACATATTCCCCGGTTTCGCTGTCGATCTTAGGGTGTGCCGTATGCGTCTGGCTCTTCAGCTTGCCGCCGAAGGTGTAATAGTCGTCGATCGTCTCCAGCGTGTGCGGATCCATGTAGACCGGCGGGCTGTCCTCCTTGAAGACGAGCAGCTTCTGGTGGTGGACGAAAAGCTGTGTGTTCGCCGTGCCGCGCGAGAGCCCCTTGACGCTCGGATCGTCGGTCGTGGGATTGCGATACATGCCGAACAGTGAGCGCCGCGCCTCGTGCTGTGCTTTCCAGCGCTGGGTCTTGGCATAGCGCGTCTTATAGTCGACATGGCCGTTCTTGAAGCGGAAGGCCGAGACATGCCCCTCGCCGTCGAACATGATGTCGCCGGCATATTTCTCGGGCTTGGGATATTGCGGATCGGGGCCGACGCGGAACCACGTGCCGTCGAGATCGGCCGGCAGTTTCCCCTCGACCTCGCAGTCATAGAGGTCGATCTCGGCCCGGTTGTTGGCGCCCGGCGCACCGCCGCCGAAGCTGCGTCCATCTGCCGGAAAATCGACCTGCGGCGCACCCGCTGCCTTGTCACGCGTCGCGCTATTCGCCGCCACTGCAGGCGCGCTCCCAAGCCCTGCAAGCGCCGCCCCGGTGCCGAACGCTGCCGCGCCCAGGAATTCGCGCCGGCCTACGTGCCCCGCAATCGACTCGTTGCTATCCTCGCTCATGGCGCTCCCCTCTCCCGTTTGGGGCAACTTACCTGCCAGTCGCGGTTTGACAACCGGGAAGCGGCGCTACGATTTCACCAGCGCGCGCCCAGCGCGAGACGCACGTTGCGCGGACGCAGCGGCACAGTCTGCTCACGGAAACCGAAGGTCAGCGGATTGCCCATGGCAAAGCGGCTGGACGTATCGTTGCCGATATTTTCGATATTGAGGCTCGCCTCGAAATTCTTCCAGCGCCACGTAGCTGCCGCCGAGAAGGTAACATAATCGCCCTGGCTCAGATCGAGAAAGCTGCCGGTGCCCAGGACCGATCGCCCGACATAGCGCGCCGAACCGCCCAGTCCGATTTCATGCCCGCCCTTCATCTTCCAACGATAGTCGAGCCGGACATTTGCCGAGAAGGGTGGTGTGTCGGGTAGATGACGGTTCTGCACGACCGAGGTACCGGCCAGCGCGCCGCTCGTCCGGTTCTCCGTCCAGAGCAGCGCGAAGCTGCCGCGCAGGCCCTTCATCGGGATCCAGTCGCCCGAGGCCTCGACCGCGACAATGACCGCATCGCCGATATTGCTGGTATAGGGCTGGCCGAAGCGACTGTAGAGGTCGGCCTGGATCTCCCGCCAGCGTGCCAGCGACACGGTCGACGAGAAAGAAACGCCGCGCAGGCCGTTTCGTTCGCGCCTGATGCCCAGTTCGCCGACCATGATCGAATCGGGCCGATAGTTCGCGATGCGGCCAATGCCGCGCGCCACGGCGATACCGCCCGTGCGATATCCGGTCTGGAAACGTGCAAAGGCCGCCATGCGTGGCGCGAACAGCCAGGAAGCGGCAATGGCCGGCTGGAGGCGCTTCAGCAGGTTGCCGCGCTCGGCTGGTTCGACCGTCGGCGTCTTCGTCGGCTCGCCCTGCGACTGCGCAAGTGTCGCGCGTGCGCCGAAGGTGACCGCGAAGTTGGGCGTGAAAGGGACTGTCATCTCGCCAAAGGCCGAGGCGCTGTGCGTCACGTTATTGACGCCAATGATCTCGAAGGGATTGGCCGGCGGGCCGATGACTCGCGCCTGCTCGTCACGATCGTAGAGCAGAGCAACGCCGCCAATCCATGAGATGCCGCCCGGGATGGTGCGAGAGAAGCGGGTCTCATGGCTCAATTGCGTGCCGCTGCCGTCGACTTGGTAGATGGTCGGGCCGAAGAAGGGAAACAGCCGCGTCGCATCGAAACTGTCACTGCTTTCTGTCCGCACGAGACCGGTCGCGGATACCATCTCAACGCCGCTGTCCCAGCTTTTGCGCAGCACCGCGCGCCATAGCCCGATGCTGCTGCGATAAGGCTGGGGCATGAAAGAGCGTCGCGTCTGGGGCCCGGCGATCGTCTCGGTATAGCCGGCATCTTCCGCCTCGATCCGCTGGCCGAGCATGCCGATGACAAGCGACCAGCCTCCGCCAGGTTCCAAGCGCATCGTCGCCCGGCCGCCGATCGTCTCGGTGCGGTTGACGTTGCTGGCCTGCCGCTGGCTATCGTCGATATAGCCGCCGTCGCGCATCCGGTATCCAACCAACCGCACGCCCACATGATCTTCGGCGACCGGCAGGTTGAGCATGGCGCTCGCGTCATAGCCCGGCGCCCCGGTTTCGGTGAAGGTCACCCCGCCATTCGCAAAGGCGGTGATCCGGTCGAGTTCGACCGGATGAGGCTCCAGACGAATGATGCCGCTAATGGCGCCGGCGCCGTAAAGCGTCTCCTGCGGCCCTTCGAGAACCTCGACGCGGTCCATGTCTACGAGATGGAGCGCAGGCTCCGGTCCTGAATAGTTGAGTTGCACGTCGCCGAAATAGACCGTCGCCGTCGATTGGGTCGGTCCGTTGAAGCTGCTATCGGAAATGCCCCGGATAAAGAGCTTGTTGCGGCCGATTCCGAGTTCGGTCTTCTGCATGATGGGGGACATGGCGGCGAGGTCGTCGAGCGTCGCTGCCCGCCCCACGCCCAGCGAGAAGTCCGATCCGTCAGCGATATGGACGCTCCCGGGGAAGCGGAGCAGCGACACTTTCTGCTTGGTGCCGGTGACAATGATGTCGGGAAGCTCGCCGGTTTGCGCCGTTTCTACGCGGGGTTGCTGCGGAGCGCTGCGCCGGACCGGCGCCTTCTCGATCCTGAAGCCGCCGCCCACGACCCCGACCGCGCGATAACCCGAGCCTCGCGTCAGCCGCTCAAGCGCGCGCGAGACGCTGAGGCAGCCGGACACGCGTTTCACCCGCACACTGCGCAGGCCGCTCTCGCTGGTGACGATGTCAGCGCCGGTCTGGCGTGCAAGACTCATCAGAGCCTGGTCGAGCGTGCCGGCGGTTATCTCGATCGTGCGGCATTGAGCTTGTACTTGAGAACCCCATCCGAGGGACAGGGCAAGCGGGTATGACAGCCTAAGGCTGGTTGTCACCAGCCGGCGCAAGAACCCAGTGATCGCCATCCACCCGCCAATTCGCCCCGATCATGGACGCAATGTACGGGACATCCCGCCGCGCCTCTCCTGACAGGGTGATAATGCCGGTAACCCGGCGGGCAGACAAGCGGCGATCGGCTAGTACTTTTGTACCATAAAGACGCTGAATCTCGCCCAGCACCTGTGGCAGCGGCGTATCGGAATAAGCGATGCGTCCCGTGCGCCAGCCGCCGACCAGGGCCGGATCGACCTTTCCGACCTGCACTTCGCGCTTGTCTTCGTCCACCTTGAGGGCGGCACCGGCAGCGAGCGTCACTGCCTCGCGCTTCGGCTGGAACATCACGGTGCCTTCGGCCACCGCAACCGAGAAATGGCTGCCGTCCCGCTCGACATTGAACACCGTGCCGACGTCCAGCACCTCAAGCTTGCCCGAGCGGACCAGGAACGGGTCGGCGGCATCATGGCGCACATGGAACAAGGCCGCGCCACGCTCGACAGTCACTTGGCGCGGATGCGCTCGATCAAAAGACAGGCGGCTGCCGCCGGAAATCTCGACCCGGCTACCCTCCCCCAGCGCCAGTTGCCTGGTTTCGCCCGACGCGGTCTGTATCGTGTAGATATCGGGCTTGGCGGGCTGCAGCACGACCACGGCAGCGACGGCAGCAGCGGTCGCTGCCACACCCGCCATCCAGCGGCCCATATGCCAGCCGGCAAAACCGCGGTCGTTGGCGGGTTCCGGAAGCCTTGGCGCCGGCATCTCCCCGGCGACGCCATCGGCAAGCACGAGACGGTCATAGGCATCAGCATGACGCGGATCAGCCTCAAGCCAGGCCACGAAGCGATGCCACGCGGACGCATCCATATCTGTCTGGCGCAAGTGCCAGTCGATAGCCTGATCGGCGATCTGGTCAGCAATCCGTGTCAAATGCACGTCTCCTCTGCTCATATGATGTCACCGAAGGTCCAAATCCGCACTTCTTATTCGCTACCGAGGTCCAATAGTTGCCGATAGCCGCGTTTCAGCAGTTTCTCGACGCCGCTCACAGTAATGCCAAGTGCCTGGGCGATCTCTTTTTGCGGCCGTTTCTCGACCCTGAACATGAACAGCGCCGTCCGCATCCGCTCGGGCATTGAATCCATTGCCGCCTCAACCTGCGCCAGCCGCTCGCGAGCCAGCAACACCGCTTCTGCGTCCGGAAACTCTTCCGATTCCGGTTGCGCGCTCAGCCAGAGGCCATCCCGTGCGACGGCCCGGGCCATCGAAAGGCGACGGTCCGCTGCAAGATTAGCAACGACGCGAAACAGATAGGCCTCCGGATTATCGAGCTTCTGCTCAGGCAGCGTTTCCAGCTTGAGCCACAGCTCCTGGAGAACGTCCTCGGCATCGGCAGCACTTCCCAGGCGCGCCGTCATCAGGCGCATCAACATCGGACGCTGCTGGAGGAAAACAGCCTTCAGACCACTCATTTCAACTCATTGGCGTTGCAGCCTCGAAATGAAGGCCGCGAGCCGCCGCCATCTCATGAATGGGCATCGCGCGCAATGCAGCCGCTTCTTCGCGGCGGGCCCGCGCGATGGAGTCAGCCTTGTGATGGCCGCCGCCGGGATGGCACATGACGAGGTGGAACTGGCCCGGCTTCTCCAGGAACTGCGGGAACAGCGCTTCGTAATTCCCCGAAAAATCGTAGAAGCCGGCGAAGCTGTCATTGGTGGCGAGACCATGGCTGGCAGCGGCCCGCCGCACGCCGCGCGACTGCATACTGTTGATCATCGCCTTCACCGGGAAGCAGCGCGAGAGTATCGCGGACGGCCGGTCGACGCAGCTGCGGACCCAGGCCTTGGGCGCGCGGCGCGCTGTTTCGGCCATGATAATCTCACGGATGCCGCGCAGCACATGGACATGCTGATGCGCATCGACGAAATCCGGCGGGCGGCCGAACACGTCGACAAACCGGTCGAACTGCGCCGCCACTTCCTTGCGGATCTCGCCGAGCGGCAGGCGACGGACAAGCGCCCGCTTTTCCAGTTCACTGCTCGTCGGCATCCGCCCGCTCCACGCCAGTACCGGCATGGCCGTCAGCGGCTCTTCCTCCGTCAGCGTCACATGCAGGCCGATCTGCACGCTTGACGGCAGCAGCTTGAGCAGTGGTGCATCGGACTTCCAGCCGGGGCAGACCGACATGCAGCTGATCGCGTTGAGCTTGCCCTGCCCTGCCAGCGCGACAATCGACCGGCTGATGGCGCTGGTCAGGCCGAAATCGTCGGCGCAGACCACGAGCCGCGCCGCATTGTCGGGTACGGGCGCCGGCTCGGTCTGGAACTGACGCTCGCGAATGCGCTCGCTGGAGAGCCTGCGGGCCCGCAGGCGCGGACCCAAGAAATCATAGAAGAAACGGTCCTGGCTCTTGCGTGACGAAAAATGATAGCGAAGCCGTTCGTAGAGCGTCCAGCGGATCGAATCCCGGTCGCGCGGGCGCGGGGAAGGATGGCAATAGAAGTCCATGCCATAGGCCATCGCGCCATATTGGCCGACGCGATGGATGATCTCGTGGTCTTCCAACACCAAGTTCCAGCGATTGGCATCGAACCCGCCCGCACGCCGCAGCGCCTCCGTGTTGAACGCCTGCCCCGCCCCACCGGCATGGCACTGGTGCGAGAGCAGCTTGCCCGCCGCCACGATGTGCACGCCGGTAAAGGCGTCGCGCCGCGCCCATTGCCGGGCATGTGTGAAATAGGCCCCGGCAATGACCACGCCGGGCTTGTTGAGCAGCTTGCCGGCCGCAAGCAGATAGTGCGGCGGATAATAGGTGTCGGCGTCGAACGTCGCGACGAAGCGCGTGCGCACCTGCGCCAGGCCCGCGCGCAGCGCATGGACCTTGCCGGGGCACGGCTCGGTAATCAGCATGTGATCGAGATTGAGCTGCCTGCAGGCGCGCTTCGCGATCCCGGCGCTGCCATCGGTCGAGCCATTGTCGACCAGCACCAGATTGAACGCGCCTTCCAGCGCGGCCACACTGTGCAGCGTCGCGGCAATATAGTCGGCCTCGTTGAAGAAGGGTATGATGATCGTCCAGTCGCAGAATGCGGGAGCCGGCGAAACGCGGCGGTCCCGCGCGCGGTCCTCATCAGCGCTGATTTGATCCGTAGCTTCCAGAAACATCGCGCGCCCCCAAACGGTACTCGGTTGGGGGGCGACGAGGAGTACGAAATGTGGGTATCGCTAGCGCCGACCGAAAGCCCCCTTCACAGTCGGCATCTCTCCTCGTCGCGCCCCCACTCACTTGACGGCGCCGTCAGCTGCAATCCGCACTGGAGTTAAAGAAAAGTTCACAAATTTTTCCGTCGCATCTGCGGATGGCCTCCGCTGGCGGCGTCTTGCCGGTAAGTGCTCGCCGCTGCGGGCCATCGGGGGGAAGATCTGTCCGCATGCCGACGACGCGATTTGCGCCGCTCACTGCGCGCCTGAAGCGCAACTGGCATGCGCTACGCACCGGCCACTGGTTCCGGTATGCGCCCTATCGCCGCATGAACCGGCTCTATCTGCTCGAGGATCCCTGGCAGCTTGCATCGCCCCGAGAGCATCAACGCTTCGCCCTCACCAATGCCCTGATTGCAGACATTGCCCCCGAGTGCGGCGCCCTGCTCGAAATCGGATCTGGCGAAGGCGAGCAGACTGCACATTTGCGGAAGGTGGCAGGCAGCGTGACCGGCATCGAAGTGAGCGAAACAGCCGTCAATCGCGCCCGCCGTGCCATTCCGGATGCCGAATATCTGGTGGGTTGCGCAGAAGATGCTGCCACCCTCCTCTCCGGCCGCCGCTTCGACATCGTGACCGCCTGCGAGATGCTGTACTATGCGCGGGATCCCGGCCGCGTTCTCGAAAGCCTTAAGTCGCTCGCGCCTCGCATCCTTGTCACCACCTACGACAAGCGCACTCGTGCCGTGGCGGCTCATTTGATCGGCCCGGGATGGTTGCGGCTGGACGACATGGTCGTCGAGGGCACGCGCTGGCACTGCCACCTCTGGCAAGCGCCAGAGCAACCTCCGTCTTCCCAGGGCTGACACGGGGTTCGCCGCCTAGTGGAGATCAACTCACATCCTGGCGCTGGTGGTACACGGGCGGCGGCACATCCCTTCTGGAACCCATGTTCACTGGCACCGGCACGACATTTGCCAATTCGCCGGCCTAAGCGATCTTTAAACCGCGCCGGCGATTGATCGCCTCGCCCCAGGACAACAGGCTGATCCCGATTGCCACCATGATATTGGCGAGCAAGACCATCGTGGTAATCATGACGATCACGGGTGCGATATCACCATGGGACCCGATGAGCGCGACCGTCACCGCCGCAAAGGCCAGGTCCTTGTTCGGGACCAGTGGCAAGCGCGTCGAGACCATCCGGACGGCGGCAAGCACGATCCACGTCGTCATCGGCACCTGCGGCAACAGGCTCCACCACATGACGATGGCGGCGATCGCTTGTGCGACGATCCTGATGCCGCAGGCCGAGCCGATCCACACGATATCCCCGCGCGGGAGGCTCAAAAGCTTGTTGTGGAACAGGGCGATCGCGCCGCCGCTCGCCAGTGGCAAGGCCAGCGCGAGCAGGATGGATGTGTCGAGCCCGGTCTTGCTTACGTCCGGGAAGAGAGGCCAGGCGATGGCGATGGCGGCAAGCGTCGTGGCGCTGCCCATGAAGGCCGAGATGATCGCCATGTCCTTCACCGCACCGAAGGGTGATTTCACGTGCGGCAATTCGCGCCGCACCCAGGCGAAGAGGTAGGCGTCGCCGAGATAACTGATCAGCAGTTCATTATAGACCATCTTGCGCAGGATCGCCCAGAAGCCCGAGAAAGGCGCCTGCCAGAGCCGGCGCAGCATCAGCCACTCGATGAAGGGCGAAATTCCGAAGAAAACGGTGAAAGCGAGCCAGAAGACCGGCGGCAACGCACGGTCTCGGAACGCGCCGGCCAGATCGACCAGGCTGAGTTCCTTCACGATGATCCCCAGCAACGCGATCGACAGCAGGATGGAGCCATAATGGCCGATCGCCCCGATCTGCTTCCCCCAGCGCCGCTGGGCGCGCCGCCACGTCCTCAGCGCCGTCAACTTGACAGCGCTCGCCGGCGATCGGCGCGAAATAGTCTGGTCCTGCATCAGCCTATAGACGTTGCCAGCAGGTCCGATCCGCAGCCCTTCAGCCGTGCTTCATGCGCATTTTCCGGAACGTGCGCGCTTGCTCCCCTCGCCCGGCTGTGAGACAGGCAAAGCGTGATGACACCGCTATCAAACGTGATGAAAGGTGCGGCGCTTCGCGTCTCCGAGACCGACAATGTCGCGACTGCCCTCGTCGAGATTGCCGCTGGAAGCATCATCGAATGCGGCGGGCTTGCAGTGCGGGCTGCAGCGGCGATTCCGCGCGGCCACAAGATTGCCCTTGGCTCCATCGCGGCCGGCGAGCCGGTACGCAAATATGGCTTTCCCATCGGCCGGGCGACTGCACCCATCGCACCGGGCGACCATGTCCATTCGCACAATCTTGCGACCATGCTCGGTACGGACGGCGCCATTGCCATCGAACCTGCCGCACCCTTGGCCATGCAAGCCTCAGCCCGCAGCTTCATGGGCTATCATCGCGCCGATGGACGGGTCGGCACCCGCAACGAGCTCTGGGTGCTGCCAACGGTCGGCTGCGTCGCGCGCACAGCTCAGAAGATCGCGGCTCGAGCGGCTGCAAGGCACGAGGGGAGGGTCGACGGCATCCATGCCTTCACTCATCCGTTCGGCTGCTCGCAACTGGGAGACGATCTCGCCGGAACGCGCGCCATTCTCGCGGCCCTCGCCTCGCATCCCAATGCCGCAGGCGTACTTTTCGTGGGGCTAGGGTGCGAATCCAACCAG
The DNA here is from genome assembly GCA_036404995.1 of Sphingobium sp. Lineage (GTDB taxonomy): Bacteria > Pseudomonadota > Alphaproteobacteria > Sphingomonadales > Sphingomonadaceae > Sphingobium. The sequence goes on from DASWYL010000039.1 coordinate 34,913, forward strand.
CTTTCCGCGCTTCTGGAAACAATTCCGCCCGAAATGCACGCAAAGGTGCGTCACCTGTCGTCGCAAATGGCAGGCGATGAGGTGTCCGAGGGCGTCGCGCTGCTCGATGAACTGGCCGATGACGCAGCTGCTGCGGTCCGCACGCCCGCCGGACTGGACAAGCTCGTCCTGGGCACGAAATGCGGCGGATCGGACGGCCTTTCGGGCCTTACCGCCAATCCCCTGGTGGGCCGGATAAGCGAAGCGGTCACAATTGCGGGCGGACGCGCGATCTTGAGCGAAATTCCGGAGATTTTCGGCGGAGAACCCACGCTTTTCAGCCGCGCAGCGACCCCCGACGTTGTTGAGGCCGGAATCCAACTCGTCGCTCGCTTCAAACGCTATTTCACCGACCACGGCGAACCCGTGTCCGAAAACCCCTCCCCCGGCAACATCGCCGGCGGCATCACCACGCTCGAAGAAAAATCCCTTGGTGCCGTCCAAAAAGCCGGCCGCGCATCGCTCACCGACGTCCTGCCTTATGGCGGCCGCGTGCGCCGCAACGGTCTGACATTGCTCGAAGCCCCAGGCAACGACGCCGTCTCGTCCACTGCGCTCACCGCGGCCGGCGCCACGATCATCCTCTTCACGACGGGACGCGGCACGCCGCTCGGATTTCCAGCGCCCACGATGAAGATCGCGTCTAACCACGCGCTCGCCGAGCGGAAGCCCGACTGGATCGACTTCGACGCCTCGATCGTGCTTGATCAGGGGGTCGATACCGCCGCAGAAGCTCTGCTCGACACCGTGATCGCCATCGCGTCCGGCCAGCCAACCGCCGCTGAACGCAACGATGAGCGCGAGATCGCAATATGGAAGCGCGGCGTTACACTCTGAGTTCGGTCAGTCGAGCTTTACCGGCACGAGCTTCGGCGTCAGCAGGTGAACGACAAGCAACGCGACCAGATAGGCGCTCGCGCAGAGCGCGAAGAGCGCTTCATAGCTTCCGGTCTTGTCAAGAATGTATCCCGTGAAGATCGACATGCCCATGCCCCCCAGTGCGCCGATCGTGCCACCGATGCCGATGACAGACCCGACCGCGCTGCGCGGAAAAAGGTCCGAGGGCAGTGTGTAGAGATTGGCGGAGAAAGCCTGGTGTGCCGCCGTCGCCAGCCCAATCACCAGCACAGCCGCCCAGACATTGTCGAGGCTCTGCGCGAACCAGACCGGGAGCACGCACAGCGCACAGACCAGCATCGCGATCTTGCGGGCAGCATTGACGCTCTTGCCCGCCCGTATGAGCCGCGAGGAGAGCCAGCCGCCCGCGATGCTGCCGAAGTCCGAAATAAGGTAGATCGCCGCGAGGGGCAGGCCGAATGTCTTGAGGTCGAGATGATAGCGCTCGAAAAGATAGCCCGGCAGCCAGAACAGGAAGAACCACCAGATCGGGTCGATCAGGAACTTGCCCATCGCATAGGCCCAGGTTTCGCGAAGCGTGATGAGCTTGCCCCAGCCAATGGCAGCTGTCGGCGCTGATGGCTGGTCGTGGCGAATCCAATCGAGTTCGGCCTGCGACACGCGCGGATGCTCCGATGGCTCGCGATAGACGATCCACCAGACAATCAACCACGCGACACCGAAGAAACCGGTGATGAAGAAGGCCATGCGCCAGTCGAACCAAAGCACGAGCAACGGCACGAGCAGCGGAGTGATGATCGCGCCGACATTTGCACCGGCATTGAACAAGCCGATGGCGAGGGCGCGCTCCTTCTGCGGAAACCAGTCGGCGACGGCACGGATGCCGGCCGGGAAATTCCCGGATTCGCCGATGCCGAGGCCGAAGCGCGCGGCCGCGAAAGACATGATGCCACTCGCCAGGCCGTGCGCCATGTGGCTGATCGTCCAGATGACAATGGCCAGCGTGTAGCCGATGCGCACGCCGACCGCGTCGACGACCTTGCCGAAGCTCACATAGCCAACCGCATAGGCGAGCTGAAACCAGAAGACGATGTTGGCATAGTCGGTTTCGGTCCAGCTGAACTCCGCCTGCAAGGTCGGTTTCAGGACGCCGATCATCTGCCGGTCAATATAGTTGATCGCGGTTGCCGCGAAGAGCAGCGCCACGATGACCCAGCGGTATCGGCCGATCCGCGCATCCGGAACGGCGATGCCCGATCCCTGTCCTGCTGTCGTGTCCTGCATGTCCAACCCTCTCTCCGGCGGCGCTTGTCGCGCTTGCTCGAATACCTTGTTATTTCTCCCCGCGCGGCGCCATCGCCACGATCCGGCAGCCGACAGAGCCGATGCCGTCGAAAAAGGCCGCAGCGCGCTGGCCAAGCGTCACTTCATGTACGCCGGTCACCGCGCCCGTGGAGATCCAGAGCGGCGCGCCGATGCTAATGCCACGCTCGACGAGATTGCCGAGCAGGAAGCGCACTGCGCCATAGGGCCCGTCGAGCATCGTGGCGGCAGTCGCCTGCGCTATCTGGACGCCATCGATCGTCATCGTGACCTGGATCGTGTTGAGGTCGCGCTGCGTCCAGTTCCCTATGCGGGGACCGAGCACGAGGCCGCTATTGTTGCCGAAATCGGAAATGGTGACGAGCGGCCCGTCGGCGTTGATGCCGGGATAGGGCGAACTCGCGATCTCGATGCCGATGCGGACGTCGTCGACGAGCGCGGCGGCGGCGGCAAGGTCGGCAGGCGCGGCCTGCCATCCAGCGCGGATGTGGAGCATGAATTCGGCCTCAACAGCCGCGAAGCCGCCGACATGAATCGGCATGTCGGGTTTTTCCCCGTTTTCTGCGGGAATCACGGTGTCAGAAAAGGTCGGGCCGGCCAATCTGTTGGATTTATATTCCCCTGACAGAGGCGAATTGATCCTTCCTACCTTCCAGCCCAGGACCTCCCGTCCGTCGAGCGCGATGGCCCGATCCTGGATGCGATAGGCGCTGGCGAGATCGAGCGGGCGCTGGCCCGGATAGTCAGCCAGTATCCGGGAATGGCGGCGGGCTTCCACAAATGCCCGTGCGACATCGTCGCCGCTCGCGTCCATCCCTCTTCCCTTCGACAAGACTCTTCAACCCGGCCGACCTATAGGAAACCGGTGTCATTGAAAATAGCCAAATGCGCAAAGCCTGTCGGCCAGGATGCAAGATGACGGAAAATCGCACCAGCGCAGCTTTCGGAAGGGCGCGTCAAATTGAACCGATGCGGAGCTCACATTATTGATTTCAAATCAAATCATGTCGCAATGTGCGCCGGCATCCGATCAGCGCCATTGCCTTGTCCCAGCTTTGTCGGCAAGTCGCACCGGGACAAGAACGGTCGATGGGAACTGGCATGAATCGCAGGAAGGCCGAGGCACAGCCCACGATCAATGACGTGGCACGCCTTTCCGGCGTGTCGAAAAAGACCGTCAGCCGCGTCATCAACAACTCACCTTTGCTCAACGAGGCGACTCGGACCAAGGTCAGCAAGGTCATTGCCGAGATCGGCTATGTGCCCAATCCGCAGGCACGCGCACTGGCGCTGCGCCGCAACTTCCTGATCGGCCTCATCCACGACAATCCCAACGCGCAGATGATCCTCAATTTCCAGGAGGGCGTGCTGGAGGCAATTCGCGACACGGAGTTCGCGTTGATCGTCCGCCCGGTCGACCGCAACTCACCGTCGATGCTGCGGGACCTGAAGACCTTCCTCGAGCGGCAGCGCCTCTATGGCATCATGATCCTGCCGCCCCTCTCTGAAAATGACGCGATTGCAGCGCTTTGCAACGAGCTGGGTTGCGGATATGTGCGCATGGGCTCAGCCAAACTCGATGAGGACGCACATCTCGTCCAGTCCAACGACCGCGAGGCCGTCTCGCAGGCCGTCGACTATCTGATCGGCCTCGGCCACCAGCGCATCGGCCTCGTCACGGGCCCGCGCGGCTTCCGCTCCGCCCATGAGCGCGAACAAGGCTTTCGAGACGCGATGAGCGCACACAAGCTCGACATTCCTCGCACCTTGGTGGCGCACGGCAGTTACACATTCGAGTCGGGCCACACAGCTGCCCAGCGCCTGCTCGAAGTGAACCCGCGTCCTACCGCAATCTTTGCGAGCAATGACGAGATGGCCGCCGGAGTGCTGCACGCAGCGCGCGAACGGGGCATTTCAGTGCCGGAGGAACTCTCGATCATCGGCTTCGACGATACCGCCATTGCTGCGCACAGCTGGCCGCCGCTGACCACCGTCCACTGGCCGATTGTCTCGATGGCTCGCTCCGCCGCACTCAAGCTGATCGACCCCACGGCGGCACGAGAACAGCCTTCCCTCTTCATTTCTGACCTGATCCGTCGCGCCTCCGCCGTCCCGCTGCGCTGAGGGCATCGCAAACGGAATCGCTTGCGCGCCTTTCTGACACCGGTTACCAAACGAGAGATCCTTGCCCGCGCCGAGCGCCGGGGCGATACTGAAATCCTTGGGAGAGCGACTGTGTTCGACAAGACCTACCACGCCACGCATCCGGACATGATGGACGCCGTCAGCAATGACGATCTGCGCGCGCGCTATCTCGTTTCCGGCATGTTCAAGACCGGCGAGGTCGTCCTCAACTATTCGCACAATGAGCGCTTCGTGATTGGCGGCGCCGTGCCGGCTGGCAAGGCGCTGAAGCTGCCCGACCAGACCGAGCCCAAGAGCGCCGCCGGTCACCCCTTTCTCGAGCGGCGCGAAATGGCGGCGGTGAATATCGGCGGCGACGGCGCGATCACGGTCGACGGCGTGCGCACGGTCATGAAGAACAAGGAATGCCTCTACATCCCGATGGGGTCGAAGGACATTCTGTTCGAAGGCGACACGGCTCGGTTCTACCTGGCCTCGCTCCCGGCGCATAAAGTCTGCCCCCTCAAGCATATCGGCCTCGACCAGGCCAATCCGCTCGCACGGGGCGATCTCGCCAACTCCAACCAGCGCACCATCTACCAGCTGGTGATCCCCGGCGTGTGCGAGAGCGCGCAACTGCTGCTCGGTCTCACTGTCCTGGAGGAAGGCAGCGTGTGGAACACCATGCCGCCGCACCTCCACGACCGTCGTAGCGAAATCTACCTCTATTTCGACCTTGCCGAACCCAGCGACCGCGTCTTCCATTATATGGGCGAACCGGACTCGATGCGGCACATCGTGATCGGCAACGAAGAGGCGGTGATCAGCCCGCCCTGGTCGATCCACATGGGCTCTGGCACCAAGAAATATGCCTTCATCTGGGCGATGGGCGGCGAGAATCTCGACTATACGGACATGAACGTCCTCGACATCTGCCAACTCAAATGAGGCAATCATCGCCCTGAACCTGGTTCAGGGCCCACGATCGAACGCAGCTATGGTTGCTGAAACGGGTTCAGCATGACGAGAGTGAAGCCGGGGAAGCGATGATGTTTGATCTCACCGGAAAAATTGCGCTGGTCACTGGCGCCAATACCGGCATTGGCCAGGGCATTGCACTGGCGCTCGCGGCAGCGGGGGCGGACATCGCCGCTGTGGGCCGCACGCCTGCGCAGGAAACCGCAGCCAAAGTGGAAGCGCTTGGCCGGCGTTGTTTGCTCGTGGAGGCCGATCTCTCGTCGATCGAGCCTGTCGGCGAGGTCGTCGGGGAGGTCACGAGCAAACTCGGCGGCCTCAACATCCTCGTCAACAATGCCGGTATCATCCGCCGTGCAGACGCGCTGGATTTTTCCGAAGAAGATTGGGACGCGGTCATCGACACCAATCTCAAGAGCGTTTTCTTCCTCTGCCAGGCAGCCGCGCGCCATATGATCGTGCAGCATGACAAGGCCGGACAGCGCGGCAAGATCATCAACATCGCTTCAATGCTGAGCTTCCAGGGCGGCGTGCGCGTGCCCAGCTACACCGCGTCGAAGAGCGGCGTTGCGGGCCTGACCAAGCTGCTGGCCAATGAATGGGCCGCCAAGGGCATCAACGTGAACGCCATTGCGCCCGGCTATATTGCCACCAACAACACCGCCGCCCTGCAAGGCGACGAGACGCGCAACCGCCAGATTCTTGAGCGCATCCCGGAAGGACGCTGGGGCGCACCGGAAGATATTGGCGGCGCTGCCGTGTTCCTCGCCAGCCGCGCGGCCGACTATGTGCAAGGCCATGTTCTGGCCGTAGACGGAGGCTGGCTAGCCAGGTGATGACAAGGGAGGCCGCCCCAGTCGTCTGCTTTGGCGAGATGTTGCTGCGCCTTTCGCCGCCTGCCCCGCGCAAGATCGTCCAGTCCGACAGTCTCGAGATCCATGTGGGCGGCGCGGAAGCCAATGTCGCCGCGGCCCTCGCATCGCTCGGCACAGCAGCGCGCATGGTCACGCGGCTCCCGGCCAATCCGCTTGGCGACAAGGCACGGGCGTCGGTTGCCGCGGCGGGCGTCGACACGCACTTCATGACCAGCGCGCCTGGGCGCATGGGGCTCTATTTCCTCGAAGCCGGCGCGGGTCTGCGTCCATCCCAGATTACATATGACCGGGCAGACAGCGCATTCGCCCGCGCCGCACCAACCGATTTCGACTTCGCTTCCGCGCTGGCAGGCGCCCGATTGCTGCACCTTTCGGGTATCACGCCGGCGCTCGGCCCCGATGGCGGTTCGCTCTCCCGCGCCGCCGTCGGGGCCGCTCAATCTGTCGGCGTACCGATCAGCTTCGACGGCAATTATCGCGCGCAGCTCTGGGAAAGCTGGGACAGCGATCCGCGCGCCATCCTGACCGAGCTGGTGAGCGCGGCGACCTTGTTCATCGGCAATCACCGCGACATATCGCTGTTGCTAGGCAGGACGTTCTCCGGCGACGGGCCGGACCGGCGGCGCGAGGCGGCCGAAGCTGCTTTTTCGGCATTTCCCAAACTCCAAATCATTGCCTCGACCGCGCGGCAGGTCGTGAGCGGCGGCCATCACCGCCTCGCCACGCGCATCGACCTGCGCGATGGCGCCCACCAGACAGATGAGATCGACATTCCGGACATCGTGGACCGGATCGGCACAGGCGACGCCTTTGCGGCGGGCGTGATCCACAGCTGGCTGGACGGCGGATCGGCGCAAGCCATGGCGGAGGCGGGCCTGGCGCTGGCAGCGCTCAAGCATAGCCTGCCCGGTGACATGACTTTGTTCAGCGCGGCTGATCTTGCGGCTTTTGTGCCGGCAGGCGGCGATGTCCGGCGGTAAGGGTTTCAGCCGGCGCGCCCTGATGGGTGGCGCAATGGCGACAAGCGCCCTGCTCTCCGGTGGACTGGGCGCCACGAAGATCGCTTATCCCGAAGTCGTCGCGCCGGCGGGTCGCTACCGGGGCGCGATCCTGTCCCCAGGCCTGGAGCAAAACCCGTATCGCGCATCCGCCTTTCTCGGCATTCGCTACGGTCGCGCCGCCCGCTTCCTAGCGCCTACCGCGATTTTGACGGCCGAGCAGCTATCCGGATTTGGCCTCGCCTGTCCGCAGCAAGGCGACCGCTACAAACCGCAATCGGAAGACTGCCTCTTCCTCAACGTCTGGACGCCGACGACCGTCAGCACCGCCAGCTTGCCGGTTATGGTCTATTTCCACGGCGGCGCCTATTCGACCGGCTCCGTCACCGATCCGATCAACGATGGCGAGAAACTGGCGGCGCGCGGCAAGGTTGTGGTCGTCACGGTCAACCATCGGCTCAACGCGCTGGGTTATCTCTATCTCGCGCGGCTCGATCCACGTTTTCCGGACAGCGGCAATGTGGGACAGCTGGACCTCATCCTCGCGCTGCAATGGGTGAAGCGGAACATCGCAGCCTTCGGCGGTGACCCCGGCAATGTCACCGTCTTCGGCCAGTCCGGCGGCGGCGCGAAGATCGCGACGCTCATGGCCATGCCTGAGGCCAAGGGCCTGTTCCACAAGGCGATCACGATGAGCGGCCAGCAGGTCACCGCCAGCGGGCCGCTCAATGCAACAAGGCGCGCAGAGGCATTCCTTGCGAAGCTCGGCGGTGCAGATCCGTCGATCGCGCCCGTCGAGCAGCTTGTCGCGGCGCTCTCGGCGACCGATCCGATCATCGGCGGCGGCGTCTATATGGGGCCGGTGCTCGACATGACGCATCTCACCCGCCACCCCTTCTGGCCGGACGCCGCGCCGCAATCACTCGGCATTCCCATGATGCTGGGCAATGTCGTCGCCGAGACGCGGGCCTTCTTCCCACCCGATCATCGCATCTTCAACGGCCTCGACTGGACCAACCTCGCCCGCCGCGCGGGGCCAGAGATGCGCGTTGATATCAATCCGGAATGGGTAACCTCGCAGTTTCGTGCGCGTTATCCCGCCGACAGTCCCGAGCAGATCTTCCATCGCATGGTCACCGCCGGGCGCAGTTGGCGCGGGCAGGTCGAGGAAGCCGAGGCACGGGCGCGCGCAGGGGCGCCGGGTTTCGTCTACCAGCTCGATTTCGAGCAGGCCAAGCATGCCGACGATATCGGCCTCTCCTTCGGCACGATCCCGAACCCGAGCCCGGCGCAACAGGCAATGAGCGACACGGTCATGGAGGCCTTCGTCCGCTTCGCCCGCACCGGCAATCCGGGCTGGTCCGCCTATGACCTTGAGACCCGCAATACGATGATCTTCGACACGGCCAGCCGCGTGGAGAGTGATCCCCGCAAATGGGAGCGCGAGCTGTTCGCGCTTGTCCCCTATATCCAGCCGGGCAGCTAGTTCGCTTTTGCCGTAACCGGATAGGCAATGATCAGCGAGAGCGGCTTGTCGCCCTTCTGCCAGATGCCGACCCTGGCACCGTCGTAAAGATAGGCGGCCATGCCGGGCCTGAGCCTGGCGCGCTTGCCGTCCGAGACGACCTCGCCCTCGCCCGCAAGCACATAATAGACCTCGTCATGGGCGATGACATGCTCCCCAATTGCGGCGCCGACATCGAGATCGCGGCGACGGAACTCCATCGTCCGCGGCTGCGGCACGGCGTCGCTGATGCGATAGCCGCTCGACATTCCAATCTCGCCATGCGGCGGGGGCTCGCGGCGCAGCGTCTCGCGCTCATCAATGACCGCCATCGGCGGCACAGCGGCCGCAAGCAGCAGCGCGGCGCCGAGCCCGGTCATTTGCCGGCCGGCGGCTCGCGCATCGCCTTGTCGCGGTCGCTGAGCTTTTCCTGCGCGCCGGCCTTCTGGCCGGGATAAAGGCCTGATTTCGGCGTCATGCTGTCGAGATTCCAGTCCGCTTCCCTGAAAGCCGCGACCGTCGGCGCCGGATGCGGATAGCCGCCAACCTGCTTCTCGTCGTCGATGATATCGCCGCGCCCTTCGGCGACGAAGAAGAGCACACGGATATCGTCCGGCGCGCGATCCCAAGGTCGTGCGCCGACGCTGGCAAGTACGCTGGTCTCGACCTGCCCGGCTGGCAGGATCCTGTAGCCCGCAATGCTGGCCAGCGGCGCCTTGGCGGTGATCAGCCTTGCTTTGGTCACGCCATAGCGCCCGAACATGGGCAGCGGGTTGCCATGAAGGTCCACCGCGACATTGTCCTTGCCGTAATAGGCGAGATCCCCATCGCCCCCGAGCATCAGGAATGGCAGGCCCTGGTCCGTGTGATTGCCGCCGCGCAGGACGTTACCGACCGCGGTGATCTCGCCGGTCACATAGGGATGGCCGGTCCATTCGAGATTCATGAGGTTGTAATGCACCGCGCGATGACCGGGGTCGTAGATCAGGTTGTTGATCATCAGCACCTGCGCCCCACCCTTCACGAGCGGTGCGCGCTCGACATTATGGGCCCAGACATTGCGGTAGAAGCTGATGTTGGTCGTGTTGTCGTGGATGAGCGAACCCTTGCTGTGCTCGCCCTTGGGATGGCTGGAATCGGCCAGGCCTTCAGCAGCGAGATTCTCGCGGAAGACGATGTCGTGGCTCGTATTCTTGCGCCATTCCGCCAAATTCTTGCCCTCGAAACGCGGACCAGAGGCGGACATGTTCTCGTCGAGCGCCCACAGGAAGCTGTTATGCTCGATCACGACATTGTGAGCCGCGACGGTGGAGAAGGCATCCGCCTCCCAGCCCGAAAGCTTCGCCTGGCCGTCCGCACCGGTCATGACGCGGATATGGCTGATGATCACGTCATGGCCCTTGAGGTCGATGCCGCCCTTGATGATCGTGATGCCCGGCGACGGCGCAGTCTGCCCGGCGATGGTAAGAAAAGGTTCGTTGATGGTGAGGACGCTGCGCTCGAGGTCGATGACGCCGCCAACTTCGAACACCACGATGCGCGGCCCCTTGGCGGCAACAGCTTCGGCCAGGCTGCCCGGGCCGCTCTTCGCCAGCGAGGTCACGCGGATGATGCGCCCGCCCGCCCCGCCCCGGGTCGGATCTGCGGGATGATCGGCCGCTGCAACCCGACTTGTCGGCGCAATCGCAAGCGCCAGAATGCACAGCGCAAGCATGGCTTGCCGGACACAGTCTCGAACCATGACAGGTCTCCTCTCGCTCAGTGTCTTGACAGAGGGGGAATGCCACTGCAAGAGTTTATGACACCGGTTACCAAACAAGGATCGGCTCAGAGCGAAAAGCGCGCTGATTGGTGATTTTGAAGGCCCGCAAGCCAGCGAATCATCCCGAATGTGCAACGGGGGATAGCGCGAGGCGAGGCCGAAAAGGTGATCACGCGCAGGTACCGCATCTGATGCGGCACAAGGGGAGAGGACATGAATCGAGAGATTTCCGGCATTTCTATGGCCAAGATCGCACTCGTCGCGGGGACTGCCCTGGTGATGCCGTCGTATGCCATTGCCCAGAACACGTCGCCCCCGCCTGCGGCGGCTGCCGAACCGGAATCGGACGTCATCGTTGTCACCGGTTTCCGCGCTTCGCTCGAGGCCGCACTCAACCTCAAAAAAACCTCGGTTTCCGCGGTGGATGCGATCGTCGCAGAGGACATAGCGAAATTCCCCGACCAGAATCTGGCAGAGTCGCTCCAGCGTATTCCGGGCATTTCGATCCAGCGTGACGGCGGCGAAGGCCGCGCCATAACGGTTCGCGGCCTCGGCGCGCAGTTCACCCGCGTCCGGGTCAATGGGATGGAAACGGTCGCCACCTCGTCCGATGGCGCCTCTGCAAATCGTGATCGCGCATTCGACTTCAACGTGTTCGCCTCGGAGCTGTTCAGCAGCATCGTGGTTCACAAGACGGCCGAGGCCTCGCTCGACGAAGGCTCCCTGGGGGCCGTGGTCGATCTGAACACCGGCAACCCGCTGGCGGGCAAGACGGGCGTGCACGGCGCGCTTTCCGTGGTCGGCAGCTATAACGATCTTTCGAAGGATCTCGGCCCGCGCCTCGCAGCGCTGCTGAGCTTCAAGAATGACGATGGCACATTTGGTGCGGCCGTTTCGGCTGCCTATCAGAATAGCAACAATCTTGAGCTCGGGAATAACAGCGTCCGCTGGGCGCAGGCGCGCTTCGACAGCGTCGATGGCGCGGCCTGCTGGACGCAGAGCGCGACCAATCTCGCGGCTCGCCCCAATGCCGGCGGCACCTACACCGTTGGCGCGAACGCGGCGTGCGACAAGGCCGCGCTCGCCTTCCACCCACGCATCCCGCGCTATGGCGAAGTCCGCCACGGTCGCGAACGCCTCGGCCTCACCGGTTCGCTGCAGTTTGAACCGAGCATGGAAACCAAGATCTCGCTCGACGCGCTCTATTCGAAGTTCAGCGAGGATCGCGAGGAAAAGTGGGGCGAGGTTCTGCTCCGCTCGAACGAACGCTCGGTCGACCTGCTGAGCCCGGTCTACGACAGCAAAAACAACATCATCGCGGCGGCGCTCAACGATGCCTATGTGCGCACCGAGCATTATCTGCGCCAGTCCTCCACGGAATTCTACCAGTTCGGCGGCACCTGGGATCAGGACATCACCGACCGTTTCCGCTTCACGGCGCAGGCCGGCCTTTCCAAGTCGAACGCCGATATCCCTGTCGAAACGACCATCGCGTTCGATGACCGCGATGCCCAGGGTTACAAGTACGACTATCGCAACATGGCAACGCCGCTGCTGACGTTCGGCACGAGCGTTACCGATCCGACCAACTTCCAGCTCGCCGAAATCCGCGACCGTCCGTCCAATGTCACCAACCGCTTCAAGACCGCGCAGCTGCGTCTGGAATATGACCTGACGAACAATATCACGGTCAAGGCGGGCGGCGTGTGGCGGCGCTTCAATTTCGAGTCGATCGCCTACACCCGCGACACCGCAGTCTGCGGCAATGGCGGTCTGGATCTCGTGCTCGGCACGCTGACCTGCTCCGCCAGCAGCGTTTTCGGTCCCACCGCAGTCTACGGCTTCCCGGTCACTGCGTCGCTCGCCGAGACGTTCAACCTGGGCGAAGCCGGCCAGCCAGCCGGAAACTCCAACAGCTGGGTGGTAGCCAATCTTCCGGCCACGACCGCCTTCACCAAGCTCTACAGCCGCGCACTGACCATCGACAGCGGCAACAACCGCTCAGTTCGTGAAACGACCAAGGGCGGCTATCTCGAACTCGACGTCAAGGGTGACCTCGGCGGCCTTGAATTCGCAGCCAATGGCGGCCTTCGTTATGTCAAGACCGATCAGCGCTCGCGCGGTATCCTGTCCGGCACCACCGTCGCGGTGTTTCGCGACTATGACGACTGGTTGCCGAGCTTCAACCTAGCGCTCTACCCGACCAAGGATTTCATCATCCGCGCCGCCGTGGCCAAGGTCATCACCCGGCCCACGCTGGGCAACCTGACGCCGGGCGGCACGATCGACGGCTTCAACTATCGCGTCAGCTACGGCAATCCTTTCCTCGATCCCTTCCGTGCCACCAACTACGACCTGTCGCTTGAATGGTATTTCGCACCCGGATCGATCGTCTCGGCCGCCTTCTTCTACAAGGACGTGAAGAGCTTCCCGATCTCGCAGGCCTATACGGCGACCTTCGCCCAGACCGGCCTGCCCAAGGAAGCGCTGCCGCCCAGCTCGCCCGCCTTCATCAACTTCGATCCGAACCAGATCTATACGGTGACGGCGAACGTGAACGGCGCCGGCGCGAAACTGAAGGGGCTAGAACTCGCCCTGCAATTGCCATTCCGCTTCCTGCCCGGCGCGTTCAAGAATTTCGGCCTGCTCGCCAACGCGACCTTCATCGACTCCGACGCGACCTACACGGTACAGGGGCCGGCGATCGTGCCGGGTGGCGCACTGGTCAGCGCAAGCCGTGCCTCGACATTGTTCCAGGTCTCGAAAACCGCCTTCAACGGCACGCTCTACTATGATGACGGCAAGTTCAGCGCCCGCGCATCGGTGAGCTACCGTGGTCCGTTCGTGGATACGAACAGCGGCACCGGCAATATCTTCGAGGGCTATGGCGCGACGACCAATGTCGATGCCTCCGTCCGCTACAAGCTCAACGAGTGGATCGAGCTGTCCGTCGAGGGCAACAACCTTATCGACACTTATCGCTACCGCTACACGGACTTCGACGCGAACCGGAACTACGAGAATAATCATTTCGGCCGCACGATCCTGTTCGGCGCACGGCTGAAGATGTAATCTGACCCGGAAGGCGGGGACCGGACCGGCATGACGCTCGACAGACGAACGCTGATTGCCGCCGGCCTCGCCGCCGGTCTCTCCTCGAGGACTTTGGCGCAAACCTCTCCCCCACGCAGCGTCAAGGGAACGCCGCCGGGTCTTCCAGACCCGGAAGAGACGGTCGATCTCTGGCCCGGCGGCGCACCGGGAATGCCTGCAAAGCCCCTCGTCGAAACCGTCGACGAACGCTCGACCGACCGGCTGGTGACGGACCGTGCCGTCTACGGCATCAGCAGGCCGCGTCTCGCCGTGTTCCGCCCTGACAAGCCGAACGGCGCCGCCGTCATGCTGACTCCCGGCGGTGGCTACAAATGGGTCGTGGTCGACAAGGAAGGCTATGAGATGGGCCGCTGGCTGGCGGCGCGCGGTTTTACGGCCTTCGTCCTCTTCTATCGCCTGCCCGGCGAGGGCTGGGCGGCGGGGCCGGATGTCGCCCTCAGCGACGCACAGCGCGCGATGCGCCTGATCCGTCACCGGGCGCGCGACTTTGCACTCAATCCCGAACGCGTGGCCGCCATGGGCTTTTCGGCCGGGGGCCATGTCTGCGCCGACCTTGCCGCGCGCTTCGCCACGAAGACCTACGCGCCAGTTGACGCCGCGGACGCGCTCTCCGCCAAGCCATTCATCGCCGCGCCGATCTATCCCGTGGTCAGCATGGACCCGATCATCGCGCACAAGGGCTCCCGCGATCTGCTGCTCGGACCGAATCCGACGCCTGCGCTTGAAGCAGTGCATTCGCCTGACCGCAACGTGCCGGCGGACGCGCCGCCGCACTTCCTGCTCCACGCCGAGGATGACGAAACGGTGCCGGTCGAGAACACGATTCGCCTGCGCGCGGCACTCAAGGCGCGCGGAATTCCGTGCGAGATGCATCTTTTCGCGCAGGGCGGCCACGGCTTCGGTCTGCGTAAGACGATCGGCAAGCCGGTCGAGGCATGGCCGGAGCTCTGGCGCGCCTGGGCGCGAACGGTCGGTTTCGGCTGAGCATGGACCGCCGCGACCTCCTCAAGGCTGCGGCACTGGGGCCGCTTGCGCTGGGCGCTTCGGCGGAAGCCGCCACCGCACCAGCCGTCTCCTGCCCGCCCGCGCTCAAATGGAAGCGCGGCATCGAGAACCAGCGCATTGCCGATCTGGGCGACGGGCGCTTCCTCAATCCGGTGATCGCAGGCGACCGGCCCGATCCCGCCATCCTCAAGGACGGCGCCGATTATTACATGACCTTCTCGAGCTTCGACGCCTATCCCGGCCTCGTCATCTGGCATTCCCGCGACCTGGTGAACTGGCACCCGCTCGGCCCCGCGCTCCAGCGCAATATCGGTTCGGTCTGGGCGGTCAGCCTGGAGAAGCATCACGGCCGCTATTTTCTCTATATCCCGGTCAAGGCCGAGCCGAATGACATTTTCGTCAGCTGGGCCGAAAGCATCACCGGCCCGTGGAGCGATCCCAAGCCGCTCGGCCTGCACCACCATATCGACCCCTGCCACGCTGTGGGTGAGGATGGATCGCGCTGGCTGTTCCTGTCCGGCGGTGACCGTGTGCGCCTGTCCGATGATGGTCTCTCGGTCGTGGGCACGATTGAGCATGTCTACGATCCGTGGCGCTATCCCGACGAATGGGATGTCGAAGGCTTCTCGCCCGAGGGACCCAAGATCCTGCGCCACGGCAAGTGGTTCTACATGTTGACGGCTGTCGGCGGCACGGCAGGCCCGCCGACGGGCCACATGGTCATCGCCGCGCGCGCACCCTCGATCCATGGCCCCTGGACCCATCATCCCGGCAATCCTCTGGTTCGCACCGTCGATGAGCGCGAACATTGGTGGTCGCGCGGCCATGCCAGCCTCGTCGAGGCACCGGACGGCAGCTGGTGGGCGCTCTATCACGGCTTCGAGAACGGCTTCTGGACGCTCGGCCGCCAGTGCCTGCTCGATCCTGTCGAATGGACGCCGGATGGCTGGTTCCGGATGAAAGGCGGCGACCTGTCAAAACCCGTCCCTAAGCCGAGAGGCGGCCAGGCGCTCGTACCGGGCAAGGCGCTGTCGGACAGTTTCGCGTCGCTCGAACTCGGCAGCAAGTGGGCCTTCTTCCGCCCCCGTCCTGACGAGGCCAGCCGCATCCGCACCGAAGGAAGCGCGCTCTACCTCAAAGGCAGCGGCCTTGCGCCCTCCTCCGGTTCGCCGTTGCTGCTCACCGCAGGCGACACGGGCTATCAGTTCGAATGCGACATCGAGGTGCCGCCCGGCGGCACGGCGGGGCTCATCCTGTTCTACGACGACAAGCTCTATTGCGGCTTGGGTTTCGATGCCGTGCGCTTCGTCACACACCAATATGGCATCGAGCGCGGGCGCCCCGCCAATCCGCATGGTCGCCGCATGCGCCTGCGCGTCACGAACCTGCGCCATATCGTCGCCTATCACACCAGCGGCGACGGCGGCCTGACCTGGACGCGCTTCGATCGCGGCATGGAGGTGTCGGGCTATCACCATAATGTGCGCGGGGGCTTCCTGATGCTGCGCCCAGGCCTTTACGCCGCCGGCGAAGGCGAGACGATTTTCCGCGACTTTCGCTTCCGCGCCCTGAACGACTGAGCGACCCAAAAATACGACGAAGCGTTGCTAGACAGCGACGAGCCGTTGAAGCATTATCATGCTTAACGACTCGACTGCGCGTTTCGAACATATGTTGTGGGAGGGAATGATGCGGGGCAGACTGCTTCTCGTCCTGATCGGACTATTGTGTCTGCCGCTGGCCGCGCGCAGCGACACGGGGCCACAGGTCACCCTCGCCCTTCCCGGCAGCGCGGGCCCCTCCAGTGGGGCGATCGAGCGCTTCACGCTGCGGTTCTCCGAACCCATGGTCCCGCTCGGCGACCCGCGCGCGGCACCGGCCGCGACCAGCGATTGCCCCGTGCAGCAAACCGGCCGCTGGGTGGACCAGCAAACCTTTGTCATCGACTATGAGCGTCCGCTGCCCGGCGGCATCACCTGCACCGTCAGCCTGCGGGACGACATCGCCACGCTGCGCGGCGTTCGTCTGGGTGGCGCCAAGAGCTTTCCCATCGACACCGGCGGCCCGTCGGTGCGCGCCGTCTTTGCGCCCGGCCTCGACAGTGACATCGACGAAGACCAGGTCTTCCTCGTCGCTACCAATGTTCCCGCCGATCCGCGCTCCATCGCATCAAAGGCCGCCTGCGCGGTCGATGGCATCGGCGAGACGATTGCGGTCGACACGTTGCCCGCAGACGTACCCGGCAAGGTGATCGCCGGGATGGGCGCCAATAGCTGGCGCCTGAACTATTTCCTGGAGGAAGCCGGCCTGCCGCAGGCACTTCCCAAGGACGCCAAGTCGCGCAACGCCGCGCTCGCCAATGTCATCGCGCTACGTTGCCGCCGCCCCTTGCCGCCCAAGCATGACATGGCGCTGGTCTGGCCCGCGGGCATTACCGACCTCCACGGCAAGCCCGCCGGGCGCGACCAGCGCTTCGACTTCACGGTGCGCGAGGCCTTCACCGCCCGCTTCACCTGCAGCCGCACCAACAGCAAGGCCGCGTGCAGCCCGATCGAGCCCGCTCACATCTATTTCACGGCTCCCGTCGACCGCGCCAAGGCGCTGGCCGTCCGCCTCCGCCTCGCCGACGGCAGCGAACGCGCGCCCACGCTCGATAAAGATGACAAGAACGACACCCATGTCACTGATCTTGAATTCAAAGGCCCCTTCCCCGCCCAGAGCCAGGCGAAGGTCATCCTGCCTGCCGGCGTCGCAGATCTTTCCGGGCGCCCTCTCGCCAATGCCGAGCGATTCCCGCTGAATGTACGCTTCGATGCCGCGCCGCCACTGGTCAAGTTTGCCGCCAATTTCGGCATTCTCGAAGCGCGCGAGGGCGGCGTCCTGCCAGTCACGGTGCGCGCCATCGAGCCGAGCCTCGCCGGCAATATCCAGGGCATTTCCGGCCGCACCCAGCGCCTCGCCGACTGGAACGACGCCGCCATCGCAGACATGCTGCGCAAGCTGAACGACGCAGAGGATGACGATTTCGAATATGTGCGCGACGCCAATGGCGGCGAGGAGCGCACGATCAACCACACGCGCGAGAAGCCCCTGCTCGGCACTGCGGGCACAACCCCGCTAAAGCTCGGCCTGCCCGGCAAGGGCAAGGATTTCGAGGTGGTGGGCATCCCGCTCAAGACGCCCGGATTCTATGTCGTTGAACTCGCCAGCCCCGCGCTTGGCAAGGCCCTGCTCGGCCGCAACACACCGCGCTATGTCGCGACCGGTGCGCTGGTCACCAACATGGCGGTGCATTTCAAATGGGGCCGCGAAAGCTCGCTCGTCTGGGTGACATCGCTCGACAACGGCCGGCCTGTTTCCGGCGCGGCCGTTGCGATCTCCGACAGTTGCACCGGCAACAAGCTGGGCGAGGGCAAGACCGATGGCGGCGGCCGGTTGCTGCTCGGCGCCGTCCTGCCGGAGCCCGAGACCTATGGCAATTGCGGGGGCAGCGGGCACCCGCTCATGGTTTCGGCACGCCTTGGTGGCGACATGAGCTTCATGCTCACCAGCTGGAACAAGGGCATTTCGCCCTACGACTTCGAGATGCCATTCGGCTGGCAAGAGTCGCGCGACATTGTGCACACGATCTTTGATCGCGCATTGGCCCGGATTGGCGAGACGGTGCACATGAAGCATGTGCTGCGTCATCCGGTGGGCACAGGTTTTCGCTTTGCCGAGGGCTTTGAGGGGACGCTGATCCTCAGCCACAACGGCTCGGCCACCGAATTCACGATGCCGGTGAAGATCGATGCGCGTGGCGGCGGCGAGAGCAGCTGGATCGTGCCCGCCGGTGCGCCGCTCGGCGACTATTCGCTCCGTTTCGACGTGGGCGGACGGGAAATCTACACTGAGCAGACTGTTCGCGTGGACGAATTCCGCCTGCCGACCATGCGCGCCAGCGTCACCGGGCCCGCCGAGGCATTGGTCCGCCCCGCGAGCGTGCCGCTCAATCTTTTCGTGGGCTATCTCTCGGGCGGCGGCGCCGGACGCCTTGGCGTCACGCTGCGCACCGATTTCAGCGCGTCGGTCCCCTCGCCCAAGGGCTGGGACGATTTCGAGTTCGGCGGCCAGCCGGTCACGCCTGGCACGCGCCCGCTCAACGACGATGGCCAAGCGGAGCAGGCACCCCTGCCCTTCGCGCAAACCCTGCCCGCGACCTTGGGCAGCGACGGAACGGCCAAGGCGAATGTCGATGTCAGCCAGGCCGTCACCCGGCCGATGAGCATGACGGTCGAGATGGATTATCCCGATGCCAATGGCGAGACGCTGACGGCCAGCCGCCACGTCAACCTCTACCCGTCCGCCATCCAGCTCGGGCTCAAGACCGACGGATGGCTGATGCGGGACAATGACCTGCGCTTGCAATTCGTCGCGCTCGATCTCGACGGCAAGCCGGTCAAGGGCAAGGCCGTTAAGATCGCCATCTATTCGCGCGAGGTGATCACGGCTCGACGCCGCCTCATCGGCGGCTTCTATGCCTATGACAACCAGGAGAAAGTGACGCAGATCGATGCCGACTGCTCGGGCACGACCGATGCCCTCGGCCGCGGGCATTGCGCGATCGATCCCGGCACATCCGGGCAGGTCACGGTGGTCGCAACGACAACCGACGACCAGGGCCGCGAAGCCCATGCCGTACGGACCGTCTGGCTGGTCGGCGAGAACGACTGGTGGTTCGGCGGTGACAATGGCGATCGCATGGACATTATTCCCGAGCAGAACAGCTACAAGTCAGGCGAAACGGCCCGCTTCCAGGTGCGCATGCCGTTCCGTTCGGCCACGGCATTGGTGACAGTGGAGCGCGAGGGCATCCTCTCCAGCTTCATCACCACCCTGTCGGGCACCAATCCTGTCGTCGAGGTCAAGCTGGACAGCGCCTATGCGCCCAACGTCTATGTCTCGGTCATGGCGGTGCGCGGTCGTATCGGCGGCTGGCGGCTCTGGCTCGCCGACCTTGCACGGCGTTGGCACATTCCGTGGATCTCGCGCGAGGGCGCGGCGCCGACGGCGCTCGTCGATCTCGCCAAGCCGAGCTATCGCATCGGCATTGCGAAGGTGAAAGTCGGCTGGGAGGGCCATCGCCTAGCCGTCGACGTAACGGCCGATCGCGCGAAATATGCGGTTCGGGACACCGCGCAGGTCAACCTGGCGGTACACGATCCTTCAGGCAAACCCGCCCGCTCGGCCGACGTCGCCTTTGTCGCGGTCGACGAAGCGCTGCTCCAGTTAAAGCCCAATGACAGCTGGAATGTGCTCGACGCGATGATGGGCGAGCGGCCGCTCGGCGTCGTCACCTCGACCGCGCAGATGCAGGTCGTCGGCAAGCGCCACTATGGCAAGAAGGCCGTGGAAGCCGGCGGCGGCGGCGGTGACGCTTCGGCGGTCAACCGCGAGAATTTCCAACCTGTCCTGCTCTGGAAGGGTCACGTCCCGCTCGACACGCAAGGCCGCGCCCGCGTGCCGGTGCAACTCTCGGACTCGCTCTCGAGCTTCCGCATCGTCGCCATTGCCACGGACGGTGCGCAGATGTTCGGCATGGGCGAGACCAGCCTGCGCACATCGCAGAATCTCTCGATCTATTCGGGCATCCCGCCGGTCGTCAGGACCGGGGACTGGTACGGCGCGAGCTTCACTCTGCGGAACGGCTCCGATCACGTCATGACCGTGACCGCAACGCCCCAGCTGACACCCGCAGTCGGAACCGGCAAACCGATCACAATTACGATTCCCGCAGGCGGCGCATCATTGGTGCGCTGGAACCTCAAGGCGCCCGACCGCGAAGGGACGCTCAAATGGACCGTCCGCGCGCGCTCGGCCGACGGCAAGGACAGCGACATGGTGACGGCGGCGCAGCAGGTCGTTCCGGCCGTGCCGGTCGAGGTCTGGGCGGCAAGCCTGTGGCGCGTCGGTGAAGGCACGCCTACCATTGCCGCGCCCGCTGGCGCGCTGCCCGGCGGGTGGGTCGATGTAGCGCTCTCCAGCACGCTCGCGCCCGGCCTCGAAGGCGTGCGTAACTATATGGGTTATTATCCCTATAATTGCTTCGAGCAGCAGCTCTCCCGCCTCGTCGCGATTGGCGACAAGGGCGCGTGGACGGGACTGGCGGCCGCAATTCCCACCTATCTGGATGGCGACGGCCTACTGCGCTACTGGCCGCGCGCCGAGTTGCAGGGCTCCGCCGAGCTCACGGCCTATGTGATCGCAATGACGAGTGCGGCGGGCCTCCAGATTCCCGACGAGCCGCGCGCCAGGATGATCGCAGGGCTGCGTAACGTCGCAGAGGGCAGGCTCTCTCGCGATCGGCACTTTGATGCGGACGATCGCCTCGTGAGGATCGCGGCGGTCTCCGCCCTCGCTCGCGCCGGAGCTGGCGACGCTGCCCTCATCGCCACCGTCGACATGGCGCCTGCCGACATGCCCACCGGGACGCTCGCCGACTGGATCGTTGCCCTCGACAAGGTGCCCGGAGCCTCACGCGCCAACGCGATGCGGTCTGCGGCGGAATTCGAGCTGCGGAAGCGCCTCGTCTATGAGGGCACGCGCCTCGATCTCGCCGACCAGACCCGCGCGCCCTGGTGGATGATGGTCTCCAGCGACGAGATGGCGATCAAGGCGCTCGACGCCGTGCTCGGCAAAGCCGGCTGGGCCAATGAAGCCCCAAAAATGATGGTCGGCGTCGGCCAGCGGCAATGGCACGGCCATTGGGACACGACGCCGGCAAACGCCTGGGGCGCGCTCCTGACCCGCCGCTTCGGCGCGACCTATCCCGGCACTGTCAATGGCACAACCACGGTCAGCCTCGGCGGTCGCAGCGCCAGCGCGAGCTGGCCGCGTCCAGTCGATGCCCAGCCGCTGCGCCTGCCGCTCTCGTCCGGGCCGATGACGCTCGCGCATAATGGCGGTAGCGGACCCTGGGCGACAGTCAGCGTCAGCGCGGCCGTGCCGCTCAAGGCGCCGTTGTGGTCGGGCTACCGCATGGAGAAGGTGATCACGCCGGTGAGTCAGCGCGTGAAAGGTCGCTGGACGGTGGGCGACGTGGTCAAAGTCAGCATCGCGATCGAGGCCACGGCGGAGCGCAACTGGGTGGTCGTGAACGATCCCATCCCGCCCGGCGCCACGATCATCGGCGATATGGCCAACCAGTCGTCGATCCTCGCCAGCCAGGCCAAGGGCGGCCCGGGCGTCAAGTTCAAGGCACTCGATGCCGACGGCAAGCTGTGGCAGGTCCAGCTCGGCGTGCTTCCCGCCTATATCGAGCGGGCCCAGACAGCCTGGCGGGGCTATTTCGACTGGGTGCCGCGCGGCCGCTTCGTCACAGAATATGTGGTGCGGCTGAATGCGCCGGGCCGGTTCGCCCTGCCGCCGACGCGGGTGGAGGCGATGTACTCGCCCGCAATTCGCGCACAGGTGCCCAATGCGCCGATGACGATATGGGCGCGCTGAGCAAGCTGCCTGATCCGATCCGCCGCTGGGCGCCGGCGGGGCTGCTGATCGCGTTGCTGGCGACCGGCGGCACGCTCAGCGCCCTGAGCGCCCCGCCGTCGCTACCGCCCTATGCGAAGGTGCGCGCCGACTGGAAGCCGAGCGAAGCCTGGCTCTACGACCGCAATGGCGTGCTGCTCGATCGTATCCGCGTCGATTACCAGGCACGCCGGCTGGACTGGACGAGGCTCGGCGACATTAGCCCCGCAATGCGCGAGGAAGTAGTCGCGGCGGAAGACAAGCGCTTCTTCAGCCATGGCGGCGTAGACTGGATTGCGCTTGGCAGCGCCACCAAAGCGCAGCTCTCCGGCCATCACGCGCGCGGTGCCTCGACCATCAGCATGCAGCTCGCCGCCTTCCTCTCGCCCGAGGTCGGATCGCCCGGCGCGCGAGGTTGGCTCGACAAGCTGCGCCAGATGCGCGCTGCCTGGGCGATAGAGCGCAACTGGAGCAAGGCGGACATCCTCGAGGCCTATCTCAACCTTGCGCCCTTCCGCGGCGAGGCGCAGGGCGTCGCGGCGGGCGCACTCACTCTGTTCGGCAAGGCGCCCGACAAGCTGGACAGGCGCGACGCGGCCATCATGGCTGCGCTGCTCCCAGATCCCGGGGCCGACCCCAAGCGGATCGCCGCCCGCGCCTGCCGCTCGCTTGGCGCCGAGCGCTGCGGCGGCATCGAGGCACAGGCGCGGGCGATGCTTTCGCCCGGCCGCCTTGCCGCGCTCGACCCCGGCCTTGCGCCGCATCTGGCCACTCATCTGCTGCGCACCCCCGGCACGCGTCTGACCACCACGATCGACGCGCGCATCCAGCGGGTTGCTGTACAGGCATTGCGCCATCAGTTGCAGGGCCTCGGACCCACGCATGTCCGCGACGGCGCTGTTATCGTGCTGGACAACAGGACCGGCGACGTTCTCGCCTATGTCGGTGGCGTTGGCCTCGGCTCAACCGCCGCCGCCGTCGATGGCGCCGACGCGCCCCGCCAGGCGGGTTCAACCTTGAAACCCTTCCTCTATGCCCAGCTCATCGAACGAAAATGGCTGACAGCCGGATCGATCCTTGAGGATTCGCCGGTCCAGCTCGACACGGCCTCGGGCCTCTATGTTCCCCGCAATTACGACAACAGCTTCCTCGGCCCCGTCTCGGTTCGCCGCGCGCTGGCCAACTCGCTCAACGTGCCCGCGGTCCGCGCGCTCATGCTCGACGGCGTGCAGGACTTCCGCGATCGTCTCTGGGACCTGGGCTATGTCGGCCTCGACGGCGATGGCGACTATTATGGCTATTCCCTTGCCTTGGGTTCCGCAGAGGTCACGTTGCTCGAACAGGCCAACGCCTATCGTGCGCTGGCCAATCTCGGCCGCTGGGCGCCGCTCCGGTTGCGCGAGAACGACCCTGCTGAGGCCTCCCGCGCGCTGATCCCGCCCGGCGCGGCGTGGATCGTGAGTGATATCCTCTCCGACGCCAGCGCACGCGCCTCGACTTTCGGCGTCGATTCAGCGCTGCGCCTGCCCTTCTGGGCCGCCGCCAAGACCGGAACGTCCAAGGCGATGCGAGACAATTGGTGCATCGGTTATACCGACCGCTTCACCGTCGCGGTCTGGGTCGGCAATCTCGAAGGCGATTCCATGCGTGCGGTCTCAGGCACGACGGGCGCGGCGCCGGTCTGGCGCGACATCATGATGGCGCTGCACCAGGGTGCGCCCAGCAAGGCACCGACCCGCCCAGCCGAGGTCGAGGGTTCGCGCATCGCCTTTGCCAGCAACCGCGAGCCGCCGCGCACCGAATGGTTCATCGCGGGGACCGGTCAGGCGACACTCGCCGAGGCGCCCGCTTATGCACGCCGACCGCGCATCACCAATCCGGTCTCGGGCAGCGTCTATGCGCTCGATCCCGATATCCCGGTGCAGCAGCAATCGCTCGGCGTCGTGCTGGCGGGGACGCGGGCCTCATACAAGCTGACGCTCGACGGGCGACCCATCGGCGCCGCCAACAACGGCGCCCAGCTTGCGCTGATTCCCGGCAGCCATTTGCTCGCGCTGCTGGATGAGAGCGGCCAGCCGCTCGACAAGGTGCGCTTCACGGTGCGGTAGCGCTGGAACTCGCAGCGTCCCCGCCCGTTTTCGGGCAAACAAGGGATGCTGCAATGCTCTACACGATCCTCGTCATCGTCTTAATCCTCGCCCTCATCGGAGGCCTGCCGACCTGGCCCTATAGCGCCGACTGGGGCTATTATCCGAGCGGCGGCATCGGCCTGCTGATCATCATCGTCGTGATCATCCTGGTGATGCGCCCTCGCGCCTGACGCTCAGGCGGCCGCGAGGGCCTGCTCCACGTCGGCCAGAAGATCGGCGCTGTGCTCGATGCCGATCGACAGGCGGATGGTGCTCGGAAGAACCCCGATCCGGTCGCGCACCGCCACGGGCACGCCGCTATGGGTCGTGCTGGCGGGGTGGCTCGCAAGCGATTCCGTGCCGCCGAGACTGACGGCCAGCTTCATGATCTTGAGCGCATTCAGGAAACGGAACGCGGCAGCTTCCCCGCCGGCGATGTCGAAGGAAAAGGTCGAGCCGGCACCACCGCATTGCTCCGCGAAGACGCGGCCCTCAGGAGAGTCTGCAGGCGCGTAGCCGAGATAATGGATGGCCTCGACCTTGGGGTGGCTGCGCAGATAGTCGGCGACGATGCGCGCATTGTCGCTGGCGCGCGCAAAGCGCAGGCCCAGCGTCTCGAGGCTGCGCCCGAGCATCCAGCAGCTGTTCGGGTCGAGCTGCGTGCCAATGGCGCTGCGCAGGGCGCGGACCGGGCGCACCATCTCGCGCGAGCCGATGGCGGCGCCGGCGATCAGGTCGGAATGACCGCCGACATATTTGGTGAGCGAATAGAGGGAGAGATCGGCGCCATGCTGAAGCGGACGCTGGAAAACCGGTCCGAGCAACGTGTTGTCGCACATGATCACGGGCCGCTGGTCTTGCTCCGCGCCGATGGCTTCGGCAACGGCGCGGATCATCGCAATATCAACGAGTCCGTTGGTGGGATTGGCCGGCGTTTCGATCAGGATCACGGCGACCTTGCCGAACGTGCGGGCTTCGTCGGCGGCTGCCTCGACGGCCGCTCGATCCAGTCCGTTGGCAAAGCCCACGGAGCGAATGCCGAGCTTGCCGAAGGTGTTGGCGAGCAGCGTCTCGGTCCCGCCGTAGAGCGGCTGCGAATGAAGGACGACGTCACCCGGACGCAGATAGGCCAGCAGCGCCGTCGTGATCGCCGACATGCCGGACGAGAAGACCGCGCACGCCTCGGCGCCCTCGTAGACCGCGAGCCGATCCTCGACGATCTCGCTGTTTGGATGATTGAATCGCGAATAGACGAGGCCGCCTTCCTTGCCCGGCGGGGGCTCCTTGCGGCCCGAAACATAGTCGAAAAAGTCGCGCCCTTCCTCGGCAGACTTGAACACGAAGGTCGAGGTCAGGAAGACCGGCGGCTTGACTGCACCCTCGGACAGGCGAGGGTCGTAGCCGAAATTGAGCATCTGCGTTTCGGGGTGCAGCGGCTGGCCGCCGATCTGGGTGCGGCGGGATGGCTTTTCGGTCATGATTGGGCTTCCAATTGCTGCATAAGGTCGAGAACGCGGCGCGCCTGAATGAGATGCGGACGATCGATCATCCGGCCGGCCAGCATGAGAGCGCCGGCGTCCGGATTGGCGTCGAACGCCGCGACGACGGCCCTGGCATGCGCGACTTCGTCAGGCGTCGGCGTGAAGCCCGCGTTTATGATCGCGACCTGCGCGGGATGGATCGCCATCATGCCGGTGAAGCCGTCGCGGCGGGCGCGCGCGACATAGGCTGCAAGCCCAGCCTCATCCTTGACCGCCGGAAAGACCGTGTCGATGGCCGCAACGCCTGCAGCATGGGCTGCAAACAAGGCCATGCTGCGCACCAGTTCGTAGGGCGGCGTGAAGCGACCATCCGCATCGCGCGCGCTGACCGCGCCAATGGCTGCGGGCAGGTCTTCTGCGCCCCAGGTCAAGCCGGCAAGCTTGCTCGCAACAGAGCGGTAGCTGCCGAGTTCGAAGATGCCGTTCGGCGTTTCCGTCGCGATGGGAATGACCGGGGGTGCGCTGCCGCCGAACAGGTCGCTCACCAGCGCCACCGAGACCGCCCCCTCAGCCTTGGGCAGCATCACGGCGTCTGGTCGCGCGTTGGCGATGGCCGCAATATCTTCGGCGATGTCCGTGCCGTTTCCCGGATTGACCCGGACAATGCAGGGCACAGTCCGCTCTCCGGCCAGATAGGTGGCAACGGCGCGCCGGGCGTCGGCCTTGCGCTCGGGCACGACCGAATCCTCAAGATCGAGGATGATCGCGTCCGCGTCGCTCGCCGCCGCCTTGGCGAAGCGATCGGGCCGGTCGCCCGGCACGAACAGCAGCGAGCGCAGGCGCCTCACGCGGGCTGCTTCTTCAGCATGGCGGTGCGCAGGCACTGGCAGACGATCTCGTCGCGCTGGTTGAAGAGCTTGTGCTCCCAGGTCACGATGCCGGCCCATGGGCGCGACTTGCTCTCGCGCAGCTCGACGACCTCGCTCTCGCAGCGCAGCGTGTCGCCGATGAAGACCGGCTTGGGCAGGACGACCTTGTCAAAGCCGAGATTGGCGACCAGCGGCCCGAAAGTCGTCTCGCCAACGGACAAGCCGACCATCAGGCTGAAGGTGAAAGTCGAGTTGACGAGAATCTGACCGAATTCGCTCGCCTTCGCCGCCTCGATGTCGAGATGCAGCGGCTGGGGATTGTGCGTCATGGTCGACCAGAGGAGGTTGTCCGTCTCCGTGACCGTGCGCCGGATAGGGTGGACGAGGTGGTCGCCTACGCTCAACTCATTGAAATATTTGGCGGTCATTCTTCCGGCCTTTCGGAACTTATCGATCTTCGCGCATATCGCGCACTGTGGATTTAAAAATATCTTCTATTTCAGTGCCTTGCTGAAGCAATCTTACCGCGCGACATCGATGTAGGACAGCGCCTTCTCACGTCTCGGGCGCCGGCTCGATCCGCGCGAGCAGCGCCTCGAGCTGGACCTGATCGCCCTGCCTCACCTTGAGTTCCCCGACCGTGCCGTCAAAGGGGGCGGTCAGGCTGTGCTCCATCTTCATGGCTTCGAGGGTCAGGAGCTTCTGGCCTTTGGTGACGACCTGGCCTTCGCTCACTTCGACCGCGATGATGCGACCGGGCATGGGGGCGAGGATGGTGCCGGAGGACATGGGACCATTCGCCCCACCCTCGGTGCGTGCCACGACGAAACGCCAGGTCGCGCCCTGCATGGTAGCGAAGGTCGCATCTCCATCTTCGTGCAATTGCAAGTAATTCTGCTGATCATCGGAAGCCGTTGCTGCAAGATCGGTCACATAGACCTTTCCACGATCGGCCAGTCGCGCCTCGGTCTGCGCCCGTCCGTTCAAACGAAATCCCATCGCAGAGGGTAGGCTGCGACTGACCAGCGGCTTGGCAGCAAGTGCCAAAAGCCAGCGGGGCGGAGTGACCTCAAACACGACCTCGTCATGATTGGCTTCGATAAAGCCAGTATTCACCTTTCCTGCCGTGAACGCGGGGTCGACCAGCAATGCGTGCAGGAATGTCGCGTTGGTTCGCACCGGCCAGATCTGGGCATGCCGAACGAGGGTCGCCAGCCCCAGCGCCGCATCCCGGCGTTTGTCCGCATGGCAAATGATTTTGGCAATCATCGGGTCGTAAAACGGCGAGATCGTCGCGCCTTGATCGACACCAGTTTCTATCCTCGCCGTGCCAGGCAGGACGATCTCGGCAGGGGAACTGCTGAGCTCGCTCCGATATCGCAACGGCGGGATTGTCTCCGGGAGCGAAAATCGTTCAAGCACGCCGGTCGCAGGCAGAAATCCTTTTACCGGATCTTCGGCATAGAGCCGCGCCTCAATGGCATGGCCGTTGATCGAAAGCCGATCTTGCCGCTTCGGTAGCGCCTCGCCCGATGCCACGCGCAACTGCCACTCGACCAGGTCGACGCCCGTGATCATCTCCGTCACCGGATGCTCGACCTGGAGCCGCGTGTTCATTTCCATGAACCAGATGCGGTCGGCGGATAGACCATTGGAGGCATCGGCGATGAACTCGATGGTGCCGGCGCCGACATAGTCGACCGCCTTGGCGGCACGGACGGCGGCGGCGCAGATCGCCTCGCGCGTGCCCTCGTCCATGCCCGGCGCTGGCGCCTCCTCGATCACCTTCTGGTGGCGGCGCTGAAGCGAGCAGTCGCGCTCGAAGAGATGGACGATGTTGCCGTGGGTGTCGCCGAACACCTGCACCTCGATATGGCGCGGCGAGAGGACATATTTCTCGATGAGGACGCGGTCGTCGCCGAAGGAGGATGCGGCCTCGCGGCGGCATGACGCCAGCGCATCGGCGAAGTCGGCGGCAGCATCGACGCGGCGCATGCCCTTGCCGCCGCCGCCTGCGACGGCCTTGATCAGCACTGGATAACCGATCTTGCCGGCTTCGGCCGCGAGGCGTTCGGGGGACTGGTCCTCGCCGAGATAGCCGGGCGTCACCGGCACGCCGGCCTCCTGCATCAGCTTCTTGGCGGCATCCTTGAGGCCCATGGCGCGGATGCTGTGCGGCGTTGCGCCGACCCAGATCAGGCCGGCGTCGATAACGGCCTGCGCGAAGTCGGCATTCTCGCTGAGGAATCCGTAGCCGGGATGAATCGCTTCGGCTCCGGTCGCCTTGGCGGCGGCAATGATCTTCGCGCCGTCGAGATAGGAGTCTCGCGCGGGCGATGGGCCGATATGCACGGCCTCATCGGCCTGACGGACGTGCAGCGCTTTCGCGTCGGCGTCCGAATAGACGGCGACGGTGCGGATGCCCATGCGCCGCGCGGTGCGGATGACGCGGCAGGCGATCTCGCCGCGATTGGCGATGAGGAGGGAGGTTAGCATGGCCGGGTCTTTTCCCAAACGATCTGTTTGGAGGGGTCAGAACCCCTGAGATAGGCCGTCATCGCGGCGATGACGTCATTGCTCTCGAAATCACCTTTCGCTCGATAAAACGCTCGGTCGCTCCCCTCGGATTTTTCGAGAATGAAGCGGTCATATGCCAGCGCAGTCTGCATGAAATTGTTCGAGCCAAAGTCGATGATCAGGAAGCCATCCGCTTCCATTGCGAGAATGGCGTGAGCGACATCATTTTCGGATGGTGGCGCACCCATGTCGGTGCCATCAACGTTCCGCTTTGCCGCCGGAATTGGCGTCGCGTCGAAATGTGGCGGGAGAGCATGCACTGTGCGTGCTGCAGGTGTTTCCAATGCGCGTCGGATGAACCGAACGAGAGGCTCCGCATCCTCAGGGGCTCGAGATCTCAACCAAAAAATAGCCAGGATAAAGAGAAGGAAAACCCCGACAGCAACCAATGCTGCGGCTAGATTTTCGGACTTTGAAGCGAAGCCATAGATGGCGAAAGCTATGAGCCCCGGCGTTATAGCCAGCGCGGATAACACAGCGAGGTCAGGACCGACTTTGCCATAGGTGCGGCTTCCAAACCCATCATCGGTAATCCGAGCCAGGACCACCGGGCCCTGCTGGCCCATTGCGCTCAACTGGAGGCAGAGAAATGGTCCCAAAATCCAGCCGCGCGGCCCAGTCTTCAATTCAAACCAACCCCGCTTTTGCTTGCGCAGCGCCGCTTTCGCGTCTTCAGCTGACAGGGTGCTTCGGACCTCAAACGAGCGCCCGAGAAGCCACGGCCTCCTAAGATAGTTCAAGTCACGATCGCTCACATCCGGAACAGCCCGAAGGCCGCCTTCTCCGGGATCGGCGCATTGAGGCACGCCGCAAGCGACAGCCCCAGCACATCCCGCGTCTGCACAGGGTCGATAATGCCATCGTCCCAGAGGCGCGCGGTGGCGTGCCAGGGGTCGCCTTCCTGCTCGAACTTGGCGCGGATCGGGGCCTTGAACGCTTCCGCCTGCTCGGGCGTCCAGTTGGCGGCATCGCGGTTGACGGTGGCGAGGACGCTCGCCGCCTGCTCGCCGCCCATGACGCTGATACGGCTGTTGGGCCAGGTGAACAGGAAGCGCGGCGAATAGCCCCTGCCCGCCATGCCGTAATTGCCTGCGCCGAAGCTGCCGCCGATCAACACGGTGATCTTGGGCACCTGCGCGGTGGCGACGGCGGTCACTAGCTTTGCGCCATGCTTTGCAATGCCTTCCGCCTCATATTTACCGCCGACCATGAAGCCGCTGATGTTCTGGAGGAAGAGCAACGGCGTGCGGCGCTGGCAGGCGAGCTCGATGAAGTGGGCGCCCTTGACCGCGCTCTCGCTGAACAGGACGCCATTGTTTGCGAGAATGGCGACCGGCATGCCCCAGACATGGGCGAAACCGCAGACGAGGGTGGACCCGAACTGCGCCTTGAACTCGTGGAACTCGCTGCCGTCGACGAGGCGGGCGATCACCTCGCGGACGTCATAGGGCGCGCGCACGTCCTCGGGGATGATGCCGTACAGCTCCTCGATGTCATATTTCGGCGCGCGCGGATCGATCAGCGGCACGTCCGGCGCACGATCCGCCGGCAGGGTCGAGACGATGTCGCGCAGGATCGTCAGCGCATGCGCGTCATTCTCGGCGAGATGATCGACGACGCCCGAGCGATGCGCGTGAAGCTCGCCGCCGCCCAGGTCCTCGGCGCTGATCTCCTCGCCGGTCGCGGCCTTTACCAGCGGCGGGCCGGCAAGGAAGATGGTCCCCTGCCCGCGCACGATGATGCTCTCGTCGGCCATGGCGGGCACATAGGCGCCGCCCGCCGTGCAGCTGCCCATGACGCAGGCGATCTGGGCAATGCCGCGCGCCGACATGTTGGCCTGGTTGAAGAAGATTCGGCCGAAATGGTCGCGGTCCGGGAAGACCTCGGCCTGGTGCGGCAGGTTCGCGCCGCCGCTATCGACGAGGTAGATGCAGGGGAGATGGTTTTCCGCCGCGATCTCCTGCGCGCGCAGGTGCTTCTTGACGCTGAGCGGGTAATAGGTGCCGCCCTTCACCGTCGCGTCATTGGCGGCGATCATCACCTGCCGACCGGAGACGCGGCCGATGCCGGCGACGATGCCGGCGCCGGGAATGTCGTCCTCATAGACGCCGTGGGCTGCGAGCTGGCCGATCTCGAGAAATGGCGAGCCCGGATCGAGCAACCGGTCGATGCGCTCGCGGGGGAGCAGCTTGCCGCGCGCGACATGCTTCTCGCGGGCCTTCTCGCCGCCGCCGAGCGCGGCCTGGGCGACGTCGGCACGGAGGCGCTCGGCCAGTGCGCGATTATGGGCGTCGCGGGCGCGAAATTCGGGGCTGACGGGATCGATGGAGGTCGGGAGGACGGGACCGCTCATGCCGGATCCTTCTTGCGGATCAGATAGCGATAGACGCCGACGGCGTTGATGGCCAGCAGGGCAATGTTCTGCCAGCCGATCCCTTCGCTGTCCGGGTTGAGGAAACCCCAGGCAATGAGG
Organism: Sphingobium sp.; assembly: GCA_036404995.1. GTDB lineage: Bacteria > Pseudomonadota > Alphaproteobacteria > Sphingomonadales > Sphingomonadaceae > Sphingobium. The sequence continues at coordinate 66,522 of DASWYL010000039.1, forward strand.
GCGAATGAGCTGGTCACGAACAGGACGAACGCCCAGCCGGTGATACGCCGGCCAAGATCGAGCGCGACGACCAGCGCGGCGACCGTGGACGCGCCCGCGCCATAATATTGGAGCGCATTCAGGACGGTTTCATTCATGCGTCGAACAGCTCGCGGCCGATGAGCATGCGGCGGATCTCGTTGGTGCCCGCACCGATGTCGAGCAGCTTGGCGTCGCGCAGATAGCGCTCGACCGGCCAGTCTGTGGTGTAGCCTGCGCCGCCCAGTGCCTGCACGGCCTCCAGCGCGACCTTCACGGCATTCTCGCTGGCGAGCAGGATCGCGCCGGCGGCATCGAAGCGCGTGGTCTTGCCGGCATCGCAGGCCCTGGCGACGGCGTACACATAGGCGCGCGCCGAGTTGAGGGCGACATACATGTCGGCGACCTTGGCCTGCATGAGCTGGAAGGTGCCGATCGGCTGGCCGAACTGCTTGCGCTCGCGAATGTAAGGCAGGACCGTGTCGAGGCAGGCCTGCATGATGCCGAGCTGGACGCCGGAGAGCACGACGCGCTCATAGTCGAGGCCCGACATGAGCACCTTCACCCCGCCGCCGACGGGCCCAAGCACATTCTCGTCCGGCACGAGGCAATCGTTGAAGACGAGCTCTGCCGTGGGCGAGCCGCGCATGCCCATTTTCTCGATCTTCTGGCCGATGGAAAAGCCGTCCATGCCGCGCTCGATCAGGAAGGCGGTGATGCCCCTGGAACCGGCATTGGCATCGGACCGCGCGTAGACGACAAGGGTCTCGGCATAAGGCGCATTGGTGATCCAGAACTTGGTGCCGTTGAGCACGTGGCCGCCTTGCACGCCATCGGCGCGCAGCTTCATCGAGACGACGTCGGACCCCGCCCCCGCCTCCGACATGGCGAGACTGCCGACATGCGTGCCGGAGATGAGGCCGGGCAGATATTTCGCCTTCTGCGCGGGGTTCCCCCAGCGGGCGATCTGGTTGATGCAGAGATTGGAGTGGGCGCCATAGCTGAGGCCCACGGACGCGCTGGCACGCGAGATTTCTTCGCAGGCGATGACATGCTCGAGATAGCCGAGGCCCAGCCCCCCATCCTCTTCGGCGACGGTGATGCCATGGAGGCCGAGTTCGCCCATCTCTGGCCAGAGATCGAGCGGGAACCAGTCCTCGCGATCGACCTTCGCGGCGATGGGCGCGATGCGGTCGGCGGCGAAACGGGCGCAGCTCTCGCGGATCATGTCGGCGGTTTCGCCGAGCGCGAAGTCCAGTTGGGTCGTCATTTCGCGATTATTCCCCCTGCGTCATTCCCGCGTTCGCGGGAATGACGGTGTAGTTGTCGTGCGAGGTCATCTCCCCCCTCAATCCGCGAACAGGAGGACTGGGGTTTCGAGCAGCTTGCGCACGGCCTGGACGAAGCTGGCGGCGTCCCAGCCGTCGACGACGCGATGGTCGCAGCTGATCGAGAGGTTCATGAGCTTGGCGGGGCGGATCTTGTCGCCCTCGAAAACCGGACGCTCGACGATACGGTTGGGCGCGAGGATCGCGACTTCCGGCCGGTTGATGACCGGGGTGGAGGCAATGCCGCCGAGCGGGCCGAGCGAAGAGATGGTCAGCGTCGAGCCGGAGAGCTCCGCCGAGGTGATGCTGCCGTCCCGGACCGCCTGTGCGAGACGCGTGATCTCATTGGCGAGCTGCCAGACATTCTTCGCCTGGGCATCGCGAATGACCGGAACGTAGAGCCCGGCCTCGGCCTGTGTCGCCATGCCGAGATGGACGGCGCCGTAGCGGGTGACCACGCCGGCCTCGTCGTCATAGCGCGCGTTGATCATCGGGAAGTCGGGCAGCGCCTTGCACATCGCAGCGATCAGGAAGGGCAGCAGGGTCAGCTTGGGCCGGTCGCCGCGATTGGCATTGAGATCGGCGCGCATGGCTTCGAGCGCGGTGACCTCGATCTCCTCCACATAGGAGAAATGCGGGATGTGGCGCTTGGACTCAGCCATCTTGTCCGCGATGCGGCGGCGCAGGCCGGCGACCTTGATCGTCTCGTCGGCGCGCGGTGCGGGCGCGGCGGCATAGCCCTGGCCGCGATGATAGCCGACATAAGCGTCGAGATCGGCGTGGCGCACATGATCGCCCTGGGCGGGCTTCACATCGGCGAGATCGATGCCGAGCGCCGTGGCGCGGGCGCGGACCGCGGGGGATGCGAGGATGCGTTTTGCGGGCGTCCGCTGTTCTTCCTTTTCCGTTCCCCGGCGCAGGCCGGGGTCCACCGGCACATCGTGCCGGGGGGCGCTGCTGCGCGCCTCTTCGGGTTCAGGGTCTGGGCCCCGGCCTGCGCCGGGGAACGGGTCGGGAGCTGGCGTGGTGGCCGGTCTGTTTTCGGCAGCCTCCACTTCATCCGTCTCGATGACCAGCAGCACCGAGCCGATCGCGACCGTGTCGCCGACATCGCCAAATTGCTCGGTGATGACGCCGGAAACCGGCGCCTCGATCTCGACCGTCGCCTTGTCGGTCATGATGTCGGCGAGCATGGTGCCGTCCTCGACGCGGTCGCCGGGCTTCACGTGCCAGCCGACCAGCTCCGCTTCGGCAATGCCCTCGCCAATGTCGGGCAGACGATATTCGTAGCGCATCTCAATTCGCCTTCATGACAAGGTCGAGCGCCGCATGGACGCGCTTCGGGCCGGGGAAATAGTCCCACTCGAAGGCGTGCGGGTACGGCGTATCATATCCCGTCACGCGCTGCACGGGGGCCTCCAGCGCATAGAAGCAGCGCTCCTGGATGAGCGCGGACAGTTCGCCGCCGAAGCCGCCGAAGCGCGAGGCTTCATGGACGATGATGCAGCGGCCGGTCTTGCTGACGGACTCGACGATGGTGTCGATGTCGAGCGGGACGATCGAGCGCAGGTCGATCAGCTCCGCGTCATAGCCGCTGTCCTCGATGGCGGCGGCGCAGACATGGACCATGGTGCCATAAGCGAGCACGGTGACATCCTCGCCGGGGCGCACGATGGCGGCCTTGCCGAGCGGGACGGTGTAATGGCCCTCGGGCACCTCGCCGGTCGGCTCCTTGGCCCAGCTGCGCACGGGCTGATCGATGCGCCCGTCGAACGGGCCGTTGTAGAGACGCTTGGGCTCGAGGAAGATGACCGGGTCATTGTCCTCGATGGACGCGATCAGCAGCCCCTTGGCGTCATAGGGGTTGGACGGGATGACGGTCTTGAGGCCCACGACATGGGCGAACAGCGCCTCGGGCGACTGGCTGTGCGTCTGGCCGCCGAAGATGCCGCCGCCATAAGGCGAGCGCACGGTGATCGGCGCGCAGAACTCGCCGCCGGAGCGATAGCGCAGCCGCGCGGCCTCGGAGACAAGCTGGTCGAAGGCGGGCAGGATATAATCGGCGAACTGGATCTCCGGCACGGGGCGGAGGCCATAGGCGCCCATGCCGATCGCGGTTGCAATGATGCCGCCCTCGGAGATGGGCGTATCGAAGCAGCGGGTGATGCCGTGTTTCGCCTGCAGGCCGTCGGTCACGCGGAAGACGCCGCCGAAATAGCCGACATCCTCGCCGAAGACGAGCACGTCGGGATCGCCCGCCATGGTAACGTCGAGCGCACTGTTGAGCGCCTGGATCATGCTCATCGCGGTCATTCGCCCATCGCCTCCCGGCGCTGCTCGATCACGCGCCAGTCCGGCTCCTGGAAGACGTCCTCGAACATTTCCTCGAGCGGCGGCTTGGACTTGCCGAGCGAGCCGACCGCCTCGCCCTCCTTGAGCGCCGCGCGGATCGCCTGCTCCAGTTCCTCGACAAGCGCACTGTGCCGCGCCTCGTCCCATTCGCCGATCAGGATGAGATGCTGCTTGAGCCGCTCGATGGGATCGCCGAGAGGCCAGTGCACCGGCTCGTCGGCGGGCCGGTAGCGCGTGGGATCGTCGCTCGTCGAATGACCCGAGGCGCGATAGGTGAACAGCTCGATCAGCGTCGCGCCATGATTGGCGCGGGCGCGGCGCGCGGCCCAGTCGGTCGCGGCCCAGACGGCGAGCAGGTCGTTGCCGTCGACGCGGAGCCCCGGAAGCCCATAGGCGATCGACTTGGCCGCGAAGGTGGTAAGCTCCGAGCCGGCGATGCCCGAATAGCTGGAAATCGCCCACTGGTTGTTGGTGACGCACAGGATGACCGGCACGCGATAGACCGCGGCGAAGGTCAGCGCCTCATGGAAGTCGCCCTCCGCCGTCGTGCCATCGCCGACCATGCCGAGCGCGATCTTGTCGTCGCCCTTGTAGGCCGAGGCCATGGCCCAGCCGACGGCCGCGCCGAAGCGGCTGCCGAGATTGCCCGACACCGAATAGAAGCCATAGTCGCGCGCCGAATAGAGAATCGGCAACTGGCGGCCGCGCAGCGGGTCCTTCGCGTTGGAGAAGATCTGGTTGACCAGGTCGATCAGCGGATAGTCGCGCGCCATCAGCCAGCCGAGCATGCGATAGGTCGGGAAGCTCATGTCGCCCGCGCCCAGCATCATCGACTGGGCGACGCTGATCGCCTCCTCACCGGTGGACTTCAGGTAGAAGCTGGTCTTGCCCTGGCGGTGCGCGCGGAACAGGCGATCGTCGAACTGGCGCGTCAGCATCATCGCGCGCAGGGCTTTGCGCAGCGTCTCGGGCGGCAGATGCGGGTCCCAGTCGCCGACGGCGCGCCCCTGCTCATCGAGGACGCGGATCAGCGTGTATGGCAGCGCGCGCAGTTCGGGCTCGGGTGCGAGGCAATCCGGACGCGCAACAGCGCCAGCGGGCGGAATGTCGAGGCCGGAAAAATCGGGCGCGTCGCCGGGCCGCGTGGACGGCTCGGGCACATGGAATGTCAGGCCTGCATTGCTGGCCAAGGCGGCGATCCTCTCGAGACTTGTTCTGCCGCGCATCATACCCCAAGGCGCGGAGGCAGAATTTGCTTATTTGCGGACCGAACGCGCGGTGATTAGGATCGGCTCCTAAGAAATGCCTCGTTTTGAGGAGAGGAATCCCATGAAGGCGCAAAAGGTCGAAGGCCCCGCCTCGCTCGACGCCGTCGACCGGCGCATACTCGCGCATCTCCAGGCCGAACCCGATCTCACCATGGCCGATCTCGCCGAGCGAGTCGGCCTGTCGCACACGCCCTGCTGGCGCAGGCTCAAGCGCATGGAAGAGGCCGGGATCGTGCGCGGGCGGGCGCTGCTGCTCAATGCCGAAATGCTCGGCTTCAACATAAGCGTCTTCGCGCACATCAAGCTGAAAAACCACGAGGAGGAGTCGCTCAATCGCTTCGAGGACTCAGTCGAGGCGCATCCCCAGATCGTCGAGTGCTTCACGATGAGCGGCGAGAGCGATTATATGCTGCGCGTCCTGGCCCGCGATGTCGGCGACTATGAGCATTTCCTCAAGAAGGTGCTGCTGCACTTGCCGGGGGTCGCCTCGGTGGTGTCGAGCTTCGCGCTCAAGACGATCAAGATGACGACGCACGTGCCGGTTTAGGCGGGGCGCAGGGCTGCTCGGATGACTGGTTTTAGGTGGGGAGCGAAAAGGGCCGAACGGCGGTATTGGGGTGGTGAGCGGCCTTGGAAACCAATCGTCATGCTGAACTTGTTTCAGCATCCATGGACCTTTCAGCGCGGATTTCGATCTCACCATGGACCCTGAAACAAGTTCAGGGTGACGACGGGCAGAGGTCCGC
>DASWYL010000040.1:0-8673 GCA_036404995.1 Sphingobium sp.
GAGTGCTCCTGCGCAAGCAGGAGCCCAAGCGCCGGCGCCGTCGGTTCCTGCTTCCGCAGGAACACAGGGGCGGACCGAAGAGCGCGTCAAGATGACCCGTCTTCGCCAGACCATCGCGACGCGCCTCAAGGACGCGCAGAACACGGCGGCGCTGCTCACCACCTTCAACGACGTCGACATGTCGGCCGTCATCGAGGCGCGGACGAAGTACAAGGATCTCTTTGAAAAGAAGCACGGCGTGCGCCTCGGCTTCATGGGCTTCTTCGTGAAGGCCGCCTGCATGGCGCTCAAGGACATTCCCGGCGTTAACGCACAGATCGAAGGCGACGAGATCGTCTATAACGATTTCTGCGACATCTCCGTCGCGGTCTCGGCCCCCAACGGCCTCGTCGTGCCGGTGATCCGCAATGCCGAGAGCATGAGCGTCGCCGAGATCGAGAAGACAATCGCCGACTTCGGCAAGCGCGCCAAGGACGGCTCGCTGACCATGGCCGACATGGCCGGCGGCACCTTCACCATCTCGAACGGCGGCGTGTTCGGCAGCCTCATGTCGACACCGATCATCAACCCGCCGCAGTCGGGCGTGCTCGGCCTCCACCGCATCGAGGACCGCGCTGTTGTCGTGAACGGCCAGGTCGTCGTCCGCCCGATGATGTATCTCGCGCTCAGCTATGATCACCGCATGGTCGACGGACGCGAGGCGGTGACCTTCCTCGTCGCGATCAAGAATGCGATCGAGGACCCGACAAGGCTGCTGATCGATCTTTGAGATGAAAGTCCACCCTCTTCCGCCATGGCAGGCGCATCCCGATATTCCTCGGGGCGTGATCGGCTGGCGGATGGGTCGTGGCGAGGAGATCCACAAGGCCTTCTATCGCTGGTTCAGTAGTTTGACCGACGAGCAGGCCGAAGATTTTGCGCAACGCAATCCTGAGCCAGAAGACTGGTGTGGAACGTTTGACTGTATTCGGGCACATCCATGGAAGTGATGATCGACCTCTAGGCGGGAGACGCGAATGCTCCGATACGTGTTGGCTGCGACGGCCCTGCGTGCCTTTTCGATGAACGGCGCGACAAAATGGGTCTATCGCAACCTCGGCAATCTGGCGGGGGGGCGGCGGCGCGCCAAAGGGATTGAGCCGCATTACATCCACCGCGCCGCCGAAAATCTCGCCTATATCGAGAGCTTCGGGGCGATCGCGGACGGCCACCAGCTCATGGAGCTGGGCACCGGCTGGGTCCACTGGGAGTCGCTCTTCACGCGCCTATTCTACGATGTGAAGGTCACGCTGTTCGACGTCTGGGACAATCGCCAGTTTCCCGGATTCCTCGGATTTGCTTCCGAGTTGCGCCTGCAATTGCGGAACCAAGTAGACCGGCCCGGTGACCAGATCGACCGCGCCGAGGCGTTGCTCGACAGGATCCTAGCCTGCACGTCGTTCGACGACGTCTACAAGCTACTCGGCTTCAACTATATCATCGACCCGACCGGTTCGCTCAAGGCGGTGCCCGACGGCTCGATCGACCTTGTCATTTCCTCGGACGTGATGGAGCATGTACCGCGCGGATCGATCGCCACGCTGATCCAGGACTTCCGCCGTGTTCTGAAGCCCGGCGCTCGCGTCGCCCAACAGATCGTCGAGAAGGACCATCTCACTATCTACGCTCCCGCCGCGCACCCCAAGGCTTATCTGCGCTACGACGAACGAACCTGGAGGCGCTGGTTCGAGAATGACGTTCAATATGTGAACCGCCTGCAGCACAGCGATTTCCTGCGCGCCTTCCGCGAAGCCGGCATGATCGTCGTCGACGAGTGCGTCGTCGCGACATGCGACAGCAGCGAGATCAAGATCGCGCCGGAATTCGTCCATTATGACAAAGCCGATCTGGACGCGATCGTTACGCGGATCATCGCACAAAAGCCGCTGGACGCCTGAATATGCCGCAATCGATGGAAGTGACCTATGGCTAACTATGACTATGACGTCCTCGTGATCGGCTCCGGCCCCGGCGGCTATGTGGCCGCGATCCGCGCCGCGCAGCTTGGCCTCAAGACTGCTTGTGCGGACAGCCGCGCGACGCTTGGCGGGACATGCCTCAATGTCGGCTGCATCCCTTCCAAGGCACTGCTCCACGCGTCGGAATATTACGACGCAGCGGCCAGCGGTATGATGGCCAAGCTCGGCATCAAGGTGAAGCCCGAGCTCGACCTGCCAACCATGCAGGCGCAACGTGTCGACGCCGTCAAGGGCCTGACCGGCGGCATCGAGTTCCTGTTCAAGAAGAACAAGGTCGACTGGCTCAAGGGCCACGCGACGTTCAAGGATACGCACACCGTCGACGTGGCGGGCAAGAGCGTGACGGCGAAGAATATCGTCATCGCGACCGGCTCCTCGGTCACGCCGCTCCCCGGCGTCCAAGTCGACAATGCCAAGGGCATCATCGTCGATTCGACCGGTGCGCTTGAACTTTCCAAGGTCCCTGCGACGATGGTCGTGATCGGCGGCGGCGTCATTGGCCTTGAGCTCGGCAGCGTCTGGCGTCGTCTGGGCGCCAAGGTCACCGTCGTCGAATTTCTCGACCAGATCCTGCCCGGCATGGACGGCGACGTGCGCAAGGAAGCGAACAAGATCTTCACCAAGCAGGGCCTGGAGTTCAAGCTGGGCACCAAGGTCACTGGCGCGACCGTCAAAGGCAAAAAAGCGGTCCTCACGCTGGAGCCCGCTGCGGGCGGAAGCGCCGAAACGATCGAGGCCGATGTCGTCCTCGTCTCCATCGGCCGCCGTCCGAATACCGAAGGTCTTGGGCTCGACAAGATCGGTCTTGCGTCCAACAAGCGCGGCCAGATCGAGACGGATCATGAATTCGCAACCAGCATCCCCGGCATCTGGGCGGTCGGCGACGTGATCCCAGGCCCCATGCTCGCGCACAAGGCGGAGGACGAGGGCATCGCGGTCGCGGAGAACATCGCCGGCCTCACCGGCATCGTGAACCACGATGTCATCCCGAGCGTGGTCTACACCATGCCGGAGATTGCCGGCGTCGGCCTCACCGAGGAAGCGGCAAAGGAAAAAGGCGCGATCAAGGTCGGCAAATTCCCGATGCTCGCCAACTCTCGCGCCAAGACCAACCATGAGCCCGACGGCTTCGTGAAAGTCATCGCAGAGGCCGAAAGCGACAAGGTGCTGGGTGTCTGGATCATCGCCTCCGTCGCGGGAACGATGATCGCGCAAGCCGCGCAGGCCATGGAGTTCGGCGGGACCAGCGAGGACATCGCCTATACGTGCCACGCCCACCCGACGCATAGCGAGGCGCTCAAGGAAGCGGCCATGGCCGTGCAGGGCAAACCGATCCACATCTGAGCCGGGGCGGTTTCGCAGCATCCGTTCGTGTCGAGCGAAGTCGAGACGCGTAGGGCACTGGGCGGTTGCGACCAAGCTCGAGCCGAGCGGCTGTTTTCGCCTATCCCGCGCGTTTCGCCTTCACCGCTTCGGCCCACCAGACCAGCTCTTCCGCGAAGCCGGGGCAGGACCGGTCCAGCGCAGCGCCGCCCTCGCCGATCGGCTGGGCATCCTCATCAAGTGTGGAGGAGATATTGCCCACGGTGATCGTGTTGGGGATGACGACCATGCCAAGCTCGGTCAGCGTCGCGTGCCAGGCCGAGTTGGACCGCGCACCCGCCAGCCGCCCCGCGGAATAGCTGACGATACCGGCCGGACGCCGGACGAATTCCTTGAAATAATGGTCGACCAGGTTCTTGAGGCCCGGCTGCATGCCCCAATTATATTCACCCGCGACGAACACATATCCGTCCGCCGCGCTGATCTTGTCCGCCAGTGCCGCCATGGCGGGGGGCGCCGTGCCCGGCTCATATTCGAAATGGCGTTTGTCGAGCATCGGCAGGCCAACGGCCTTTGCGTCAACCAGCTCAACCACATGACCCATCGCCGAGAGACCGCGCACGATATAGTCCGCGAGGCGGATGCCAGCGCGGGCCTCCCGATAGGAGCCATAGAACACGAGGAAAGAAAGGGTCGAGGTCGACATTGCGGCAGCTCCTGCATTGCGGTGCGAGTCAGGGTCGATCCATCCTAACCGCGATGGCGGCCGCGCGACAGACGTGAGGCGAGGCTGCAGATAGTGCGCTAGCTGCTGCTGCACCATTTCCCGACCCGTTCCCCGGCGCAGGCCGGGGCCCGGACCTGCGCCGGGGAACGGAAAAGGAAGAACTGCGGACGCCCGGAAAACACACCCTCGCATCCTCGGCTGTCCGTGCTCGCGCAACGGCGCCCGTGCGCGTACCACCTCGACAGTTCCATGGGCGCAGGGCTAATCAATCCCATGCCCACGCCCGATCCCGTACTGACCACAGGCGCGATGCTGACTGCGCTCAATGTGCTCGGCACATTCGTGTTCGCCGCCTCGGGCGCGCTGGCGGCGGCGCGGCTGAAGCAGACCTTCGTTACCTTCTCCTTCTTCGCGCTGTCGACGGGTGTCGGCGGCGGCACGGTGCGCGATCTGTTGATCGGCGCGCCGGTGTTCTGGGTCCACGACATTTCGCAACCGCTCATCTGCCTCGGTGCGGCACTCATCGTCTATGTGACGCCGGGGCGCTGGTGGAGCCTGCGCGCGCTCGACTGGCTCGATGCAGTGGGCCTCGCCGCCTTCGCCGTGTTCGGCACAGCCAAGGCGATGAACTATGGCGTGCATCCGTTCATCGCCGCGCTGATGGGCGTTTCGACCGCCTGTGTCGGCGGCATCATTCGCGACCTGCTGGCCGGCGTGCCCTCGATCCTGCTGCGGCCGGAAATCTACGTGACCGCCGCCGCGCTCTCGGCAGGACTCTTTGCACTCCTGATCCCGCTGGGCTTGCCGACGGCCTTGGCAGGCATCGTCGCGGCGCTGGCCGGCTTCGCCCTGCGGGCGCTGGCCATTGCCAAGGGCCTTGCCTTGCCATCCTATAATAATCCGCCCAACCAGTAGAGGCCAAGCCGTGGACATTCCCGAAGACATCTTCACCGAGCAGGACGCCGATCCCGATACGCTCGCCCAGCTCGGCCCGCTGCGGCGGCTCGCCGGCACATGGGAGGGCAGGCGGGGCGTCGACATCAATCCCAAGGCGGATGGCCCCGAGCAGCGCGACTATATCGAGCGGATCGTCATGGAGCCAATCGACGCGCAGTCGAACGGACCGCAATTGCTCTATGGCCTACGCTATCACATCCACATCAACACGCCCGAGGAAGAGATCACTTTCCACGACCAGACCGGCTACTGGCTCTGGGAACCCGACACGGGGCTCATCATGCAGACGCTCTCCATCCCGCGCGGGCAGACGGCGCTCGCGGGCGGGCGAGCAGCGCCGGACGCCAAAACGCTGGTGGTTGAGGCCAAGCGGGGCGGCACCGACTATGGCATCTGTTCGACGACTTTTCTCGAGCTAGCCTTCCGGACAGACAGCTATCGCCTGGAAGTGACGTTCCACGAGGACGGGAGCTGGAGCTATGTGAGCGACACGACGCTCATCGTCCACGGGCAGGACGAACCCTTCCTCCACCGCGACCGCAATCATCTGACCAAAGTGGCGGAGCCGGACCTCAATCCCTGGCTGAAGCGCATTCAGGCCGGTGGCGCTTCCTCGTAACCGGGGAGGCCGGCCAGCTCGACCCAGGCCTGCTTGCTCGACAGCCAGATCTGCATGTCGGGCGCGAAGCGGTCCGGTTCGTCGAGACTGCCCATCAGAAGGCTGATTGTGCTGCCGTCGGCGCGCTTGGAGAAGAGGCTCGTGCCGCAGGCCGGGCAGAAGCCACGCAGGATCACATCCGAGCTTGGATACCAGCCGACCGGCCCAGAGATGGCCACGGCTTCGGCCGGCATGCGCACGCGCGCATAAAGCGGTGCGCCGGTTGCCTTCTGGCATTTGTGGCAATGGCAGACGCGCACGTCGACCGGTTCGCCTTGGGCTTCATAGCGGCAGGCGCCGCACATGCATCCGCCGGTTATCGGTCCGGCCATGGTCAGAAGCCCCGGGTGAATGCGGTGAGCCTCGCGAACCAGCCCGCGTCGCTGGCGGCGGTGGCGGCATTGATCGCGGGTGGGCCGAAGCCGCGGCATTCGAGACAATCGGCCCGGATTGCAGGGCCATCGAGCAATGCCCGGAAATCATGGACGATACGCACCGTCCACTGCTTCTGCCGCATGGCCGCGAGGCTCAGCCAGTCGCGGGGCACCGCCGTGCGGGCGGCCAGACGGGTTTCGCTCTCCTCGTCGCTGCCGAGCATCTGGAGAATGCGCGAAATACGGTCGCCCTGCGGGTCGAAATAGCGCGCCTGTGCCTCCGAGCCCGAGAGGTTCGCGCGCTTGGCCGCATCGGCAATGGCCTCGTCCAGCCCCCCGAAATGATCGACCAGCTTCAACTGGCGCGCGATTCCGCCGGTCCAGACCCGGCCCTGCCCGATCTCGTCGACCTTGGCGGGCGTCAACTTGCGGGCGTTGGCGACGAGGCCGACGAAGCGGCGGTAGATATCCTCCACGCTCGCCTGCGCCATGGCGTCATATTCGGGCGAGATGCCCCCGATGACGTCCGGCTCTCCGGAATAGGGCGTGGCTTTCACTGTCTCGCTGGTGATGCCGATCTTGGCCAATGAGCCTTCAAAGCTCGGGATGATGCCGAAGACGCCAATGGAACCGGTGATCGTCGCCGGCTCGGCATAGATGGCATCGGCCGCCGTGCTCACCCAATAGCCGCCCGAAGCCGCGACATTGCCCATCGAGACCACGATCGGCAGGCCCGCCTTCTTGGCGGCGGCGAGCGCAGCGCGAATCTCTTCGGCGGCCGATGCGGACCCGCCGGGCGAATCGACGCGCAGGACCAGTGCCTTGATATGCTCGTCGGCGGTCGCGTCGCGAATGAGGCTGGCGACGGTGTAGCCGCCGGCCGTTCCCGGCGGCGAATCGCCATCGACGATGTCGCCCGCCACGGTGATGACGCCGACACCGCCATCCGTGCCGGGCTTGTTCCGGCGCAGATAGGTGTTGAGCGAAATCGCGGCAAAATCGCCCTCGCCGCCATCCTTGGCCTGGCCGGCCAGGTCCGCCACGCGCGTGCCGAACGCAATCTCGTCGCCCAGCTTGTCGACGAGGCCCAGTCCGACCGCCGCCTTGGCCATGTCGCCACCGGCGGCCCGCGTCGCGGCGAGCGGATCGGCAAGATATTTGACGACCTGCGCCTTCTTGCGCGCGCTGCCGACATTCTTGAGCCAGTCCTCCCACAGCGCCGAGACCATTGCGCTATTGGCCTGGCGCGATTCTTCGGACTGATCGGCGCGGATATAGGGTTCGACCGCGCTCTTGTACTTGCCGACGCGATAGACGTGGACGTTGGCCGCCACCTTGTCGATCAGGCCCTTGTAATAGACGATCGTGCCGCCCGGGCCGGTCACGCCGACCATGCCCATCGGCGTCATCCAGACCTCGCTGGCATGTGCTGCGAGCAGATAGGCGTCGTCGTCATAGACCGAGGCATGGGTCAGCACGGGCTTGCCCGCTGCCCGCACCTTGTCGAGTGCCGCGCCGACCCTCTCCATCGCGACCTGCCCGCCGCCGCCAAAGCCGTCGAGATCGAGCACGACCGCCTTGATCGCGCTGTCGTCCGCCGCCGTCTCGAGGGCATGGACCACGTCGCGCAGGCGATATTCCCGGGCCGTCTGCGACCCCGACAGAGCGGTCAGGCCGTCCACCGCCGAGGGCTGCTCGACGATCGGCCCATCGAGCGTGAGCAGCAGGGCGCCGGTGCGCGGCGCTGAATCGACCGACCGGGCCTGCTTGATCGCGCTATAGACGATCAGGAAGAAGCCGATGAGGAACAGGAGGACCATCAGGTCCTTGATGGCGACGACGAGCTTCCAGGCAGCTTTGGCGAAATTCACGGGGCACGATCCTCTGTAAGTGCGCCCTCGCTAGCGCATCTTGGCAGGCGATGCACGGGGGTTGCTGCGCGCAAAGCCTGTGGCCGCGCCGCCGCAACACGCGTGCGACCTGCGTTGCCTATGGCAATTGTCTCTTCCTCGACTCGCCGTACGCGCCTATTCGGGCCGGCTTTATGTCCGACGCTGCCCGCCCGTCTCCCTTCCGCGCCGAGCTTTCGGCCACGCTGCGGCTTGCCCTGCCGCTGGTCGGGGCGAACCTGTTGCAGATGGCAATCCACGCAGTCGACGTCATGTTCGTCGCGCGACTGGGACCCGCGCAGCTCGCCGCCTCGACACTGGGCATCGCCGCCTTCTCGCTGCTGGTGTGGAGCTCGACCGGCTTCATCGCGCTCGCGCCCATCGCCGCGGCGGAGCTCGGCCGCCGCAAACATGCGGTTCGCGAGGTGCGCCGCACGACCCGCATGGCGCTTTGGCTGACCACGGGGATCGGCCTGTCGCTGACGCTGGTCTTCCAGTTCGGTGAGGCGATCTTCCTTGCTACCGGCCAGCCGCCGGTGCTCGCCGAGCATGCCGGGGCGTTCCTCGCCATCCTCGCCTTTGCGATCCTCCCGATGCTGCTCGCACAGACCCTGCGCCAGTTCATCTCGACGCTCGATCGGGCCGCCTACGCCACCTGGATCAACCTGCTCGCGTTGGGCACGAACATCTTCGGCAACTGGCTGCTGGTCTTCGGCCATGGCGGCTT
>DASWYL010000041.1:0-13390 GCA_036404995.1 Sphingobium sp.
GCCGGAAACCGCGCGGCATTGTCTCTACCGCCCGGGGACGAAAAATATAATCGGGGGGAAACAGGGTTATGGACGACACGCAGCCGCGTGCCTTCGGCTTTTCGGGGAACTGGCGCGACTATGCGCCGATCGCTTTCACCAATCTTCTACTGACGATCGTGACGCTGGGCATCTATCGCTTCTGGGCGATCACCCGTACGCGGCACTATCTCTGGAGCCATACGCGGTTCATCGACGCGCCGCTCGAATGGACGGGCAAGGCCAAGGAACTGCTGATTGGCTTCATCCTTGTGGCGATCATGTTCGGTGTGCCGTTCCTCTGCCTGCAGTTCGGCGTCCAGGCGCTGGTCATTCAGGGACACGACGGCATGGCGGCACTGCTAAGCCTCGCCGCCGCCGCAACCATCCTCTACCTCACCGGCCTCGCCCGCTACCGGGCGCTGCGCTACCGCCTCAGCCGCACCTGGTGGCACGGCATTCGCGGCGGCAGCGACGATAGCGGATGGAGCTACGGCTGGTCCTATATCTGGCGCACATTCGTCGGCGCGCTTCCGATCTATCTGGCTACGCCCTGGGCGATGATGTCGCTCTGGAACCTGCGCTGGAACAAGCTGAGCTTTGGCTCTGAGGAATTCACCGCCAACGGCAAAGCCGGGCCGATCTTTGCCCGCTTCCTGCTGTTCTATCTGCTGCCCATCCTGCTCGTGATCCTCGCCATCGCATTTGCCGGCACCTTTGGCGGCATGTTTGGCGGCATGATCGTGATCAGCAATTTCCCGATGCCGCTGCGAATCCTGGCGTATCTCGTCATCGTCCTTGGCGTTTACGCGCTACTCGGCATCATCGCGCTTGCCTACTATTCCGCCTTCCTGCGCGAGGCGATCGGTCACATGACGCTGGGCCGGCTCCATTTCCAGTTCGATGCCAATCTCGACGATTGGGTGACCCTTACATTAGGGGACATCGCTCTCGTCATCGGCACGCTCGGCATCGGCTCGGTGTTCCTGAACTATCGGCACTGGAAGTTCTTCATCACACATCTCGATGCGACCGGTGAGGTCTATGTCGATGAGTTCACCCAGTCGACCACGCGCGAGCCCAAGCAGGGCGAGGGCCTGCTCGACGCGCTGGACATCGGAGCCTTCTGAGCGCCGATGGATACGGGGATGGAGCATAGCGGGCCGGACGATGCCATCTGGCATTATGACGGCCTCAACGCGATGCGGCATCATCCCCGCGTCGAGTGGGACGAGCATGGCATCTATCTGGACTGGATGACGGGCCGCAGCGGTCCGCACCGCTGGCGCCTGCTGGAGCCGATGCATGCCGGGACCGGCAAGGCACTGTTCGGGCTCAAGGACAAGCCGGGCTGGCGGCTGGGCTTCGACAGGCCGCTGCCGCCCGGCTTCACCATCCACCTGAAAGGACCCAGCCGTTATGGCGGGCTGATCGACCGGTTCGGGCTGTGGCCGTCGGTGGCCGTCTTCGTCGCGATGGCCGCGGCTGTCATCGGCATCGTCGTCAGCATCCCGGCCTGGATCGCGCCGTTCATCCCGCGCAGCTGGGAGAATGCCATGGGCGATGCGATGGTCGGCGATCTGGGCGGGCGGGTCTGCGAGACGCCCGCCAGCCGCGCGGCCTTGGCCAAGCTGGCCCGCAAGCTGGAAGGCGATACCGAACTCCGCCAAGTCGCGATCGTCGACGTGCCGATGGTGAACGCGGTCACGTTGCCGGGCGGGCGTATCCTGATCTTCAACAAGCTCATCGCCGAGGCGAAATCGCCCGACGAGTTGGCAGGCGTGCTTGCCCATGAGATCGGGCATGTCCGCCATCGCGACACGATGACGGCGCTGGTGCGGCAGCTCGGCCTCAGCTTCGTGCTGGGAGGCGTGAACGGCAATGTCGGTACTGCGCTGAATGGCGTCCTGGCGATGAGCTACAGCCGCGATGCCGAGCGGGCGGCTGACGATTTCTCCATCGGCGCGCTGCGCAAGGGCGAGATTTCTCCGGTTGCGACCGCAAGCTTCTTCGACGGCCTGGGCAAGCTTTCCGGCGGCGAGAAGGTCGAGCGTGCTACGGGCTGGATGGCGTCCCATCCCGTTTCCGCGGACCGCAAGGCGGCCTTTGCGCGCTCGCTGGTCAAGGGGCACCATTACGAACCCTCGCTCGACGCGGGGGAGTGGGCGGCGCTGCGCAATGCCTGCCGCGACGATCGCAAGGTCAGAAAAGAGAAGGGCTATCAGTTCCGATTCTGAGCCGCGGCTTTTCGACGTCCTGCCCGCGGATTGCCGTGCGGAAATATGTCGAAACATTTCGAAAATCGCCGGAAATGCGACTCGCTTAATCGGGACTAGGAGCGTCCGGTATGGCCCCTGTTCCGGACGCTCTACCAAACTGACCGTCGGCCAATCTCCCTCTGTGCCGGCTAGGCTCCTCTTTGACGCCGCTGGCTCGATGGGTCAGAAGGCGCGCCATGAGCCACTCCGCCGTCACCCCGCCAGCTTTCCTCGGCCGCGCAGATGGCCCGCGCCTTGCCTATCGTTTTGTGGACGGCGCCGGCCCGGTGATTGTCTTCCTGCCCGGCTATATGTCGGACATGCTGGGCGGCAAGGCGCAGGCGCTCGCCGACTGGGCGGTGCAGGCGGGCCGCGCGATGCTGCGGCTCGATTATGCCGGCAATGGCGAGAGCGAGGGTGCGTTCGAGGACGGCACGCTGGCAAGTTGGCGCAACGACGCGCTGGCGGTGATCGAGGCGGTCGTGCCCGGCCGCCCGGTGCTTCTCGTCGGATCGTCCATGGGCGGCTGGATTACGTTGCTGCTGGGCGAGCTGCTTGGCCCCCGCCTTGCCGGGTTGGTCGGCATTGCCGCCGCGCCGGACTTCACCGAATGGGGCTTCAGCGATGCGCAGCGGGCGATCCTGCGGCGCGACGGCCGGTTGATCGAACCGACCGACTATGGTGACCAGCCCTATGTGACGACCCTTGCCTTCTGGGAATCGGGCCAGGCGCAGCGCCTGCTCACCCGCGAGATCGCGATCGACGCGCCGGTGCGCCTGCTGCAGGGACAGGCCGATCCCGACGTGCCCTGGCAGACGGCCCTGCGCATATCCGAGCGCGTCCGTTCAGCCGATGTGCAGGCTATACTGGTCAAGGACGGCGATCATCGCCTCTCGCGCCCGCAGGATATTGCCCTGCTGATCGCGACTGTCGCGACCCTCACGGAGCCCCAATGACACTGATTCTCGCCATGTTTGTTGCCGCCGGCGCCATTGGACAGAGTCCCTACAGCCCGGAACTCGAGGCGCTGATGCGTCATCGCGACGAGAAGCGCGCCTCCGAAGTCCGCACGCGAATCGCGCAGGAGCAACAGGGCACATCGCTCGCGTCGGTCATTCCACCGGCGATCGCCGAGCGCCTGTCTTCCTGCCTTTCGAGCGCGGACCTCAAGTCGGAAACGGGCCTTGCCGACGCCGCCAAATGGGCCGGCGAGGGCGGTGGCGCCTATGCTGCCCATTGCAAGGGTTATGCGCTGGGCAAGGCGGGCAGGTTCGCCGATGCGGCGGCCGCTTTCGAAAGCGGCGCGGTCCAGCCCGGCGCCGATGCGTCCACGCAGGCGCGTCTCTGGTCGCAGGCGGGCAATGCCGCGATGGCGGCCGGCGACCCCGCTCGCGCGCTCGCCGATCTCAACCGCGCGCTCGAAAAGCCGCTGCCGGCTTCCCTCTCGACCGGCGAGATCCATCTCGATCGCGCCCGGGCCCGTGTCGCGACCGGCGATCTCAAGGGCGCGCGGTCGGACATGGACCAGACGCTCGTCATGGCCCCGCAGGATCCGCTCGCCTGGTTGCTCTCCGCGACGCTGGCGCGCCGCATGGACGACTTGCCCATGGCCCGCGCCCATATCGAGCAGGCGGCCAAGCTTTCACGAAACGATCCCGATATCGCGCTTGAGCAGGGCGTCATCTACGCGCTCTCCGGCGACCGCGATCCGGCAGCGAAGGCTGCATTCCAGCGCGCGCAGGAAGTCGCGCCCAAGGGCAGCGCGGTTGCGGGCAAGGCGAGCGCCTATCTCGCCCAGCTCGCGCAACCCACGCCTGCTGCCGCGCCCACGCCCAACGCGAAACAATAGCCCTCGGCCCTTTCGCTGGCGCGCACGAGCCTCTATCTGGACGTCGAACGAGTTTTGGCTTCAGGAGCGCTCCGCCATGCCCAAATATCTGCACACGATGATCCGCGTGACGGACATCGACAAGACTGTCGCATTTTTCGAGCTGCTCGGTCTCAAGGAAGTGCGCCGCTTCGATCATGAGAAGGGCCGCTTCACGCTCGTCTTCATGGCTGCGCCGGGCGACGAGGACGCACAGGTCGAACTGACCTACAACTGGCCGCCCGAGGACGGAAGCGCAGGCGAGACCTACGGCGGCGGCCGCAATTTCGGCCATCTCGCCTACCGGGTCGAGAATATCTACGAGACCTGCCAGCGCCTGATGGACGGGGGCGTCACGATCAACCGCCCGCCGCGCGACGGCCACATGGCATTCATCCGCACGCCGGACAATATCTCGATCGAGCTGCTCCAGGACGGCCATCTTGAGCCCGCCGAGCCATGGGCTTCGATGCCCAATACGGGCGAGTGGTGAGATGACCGCGCGCCGAGATGCCTTTGCCCGGCGGATCGGCGTTCGTTTTCCCATCATTGCCGCGCCCATGGCGGGCGCGGCGGGGTCGGAGCTGGCCATTGCGGCCTTGAAGGCCGGTGCTCTCGGTTCGTTGCCCTGCGCATTGCTCTCGGCTGGGCAGATGATGGTGCAGGCGGCAGACGTGCGTGCTGCCGTTCCCGGCCCGCTGCATCTCAACTTCTTCTGCCATGACATGCCCGACGAGGTCGACGAGACGGCGTGGCGGGCATCGCTGGCGCCTTATTACACGGCGCTCGGCGTTGCGCCGCCCGAGGAGCCGGGCATCATGCGCCTGCCCTTCTCGGAGGAGCAATGCGCTGCCGTCGAGACGCTTCGGCCGGAAATCGTGAGCTTCCATTTCGGCCTGCCCGGTCCTGCGCTGCTGGGCCGGGTCAAGGCGACGGGTGCGCTCGTTCTCGCCTCGGCGACGACAGTGCGCGAGGCACAGTGGCTGGCGGCACAGGGTGTCGATGCCGTGATCGCGCAGGGCGCCGAGGCGGGCGGACATGCCTCCTATTTCCTCGATGGTGCGCCCGAGATTCATATGGGCCTGTTCGCGCTATTGCCGCAGGTCGTCGATGCCATATCGGTGCCGGTGATCGCGGCGGGCGGCATCGCCGATGCGCGGGGCGTTGCGGCTGCCTTCCTGCTCGGCGCCAGTGCGGTGCAGATCGGTACGGCCTTCCTGCATGGCCCGGAGAGCCGGATCACGCCGATGCACCGGGCGGCGCTCGCCAGTCCTGACGCCGTGCACACGCAGTTCACGCGCCTGTTCACGGGCCGGCCTGCACGCGGCATCCCCAACCGGCTGATGCGCGATCTTGGCGCGATGAATCCGGCTGCGCCGCCTTTCCCGCATGCTGGCACGGCGCTGGCGCCGCTCAAGGCCGCAGCCGAAGCGCAGAGCGACCCGAGTTTCTCCTCGCTCTGGGCGGGACAGGCCTCGTTGCTTGCCGGGCCGATAAGCGCGGGCGAGCGCATAGAGACATTGATGGCACAGGCCGATCGGCTGCTGGCTGACGCCGCAAGGGAGAATGCCTGATGGCGAAGCTTGAAGTCGTCCGCGTGCCGGTGCTGGCCGACAATTATGTCTGGCTGGTCCACGATCCCGAGAGTGGCGAGACTCTGGTCGTCGATCCCGCCGTCGCGCAACCCGTGCTCGATGCGGCTGCAGAGCGCGGCTGGGCGATAAGCCAGATCTGGAACACGCACTGGCATGGCGACCATATCGGCGGCAACGCGGCGATCGTTGCCGCGACGGGCGCCAAGGTCACGGCCCCGGCGGCCGAGCTTGCCAAGATCCCCGATGTCGACCGGCCTGTGAAGGAAGGCGATGTCGTCCGCCTCGGCGATCATGTCGCGGCCGTCTGGGCAGTCCCGGCGCACACGGCTGGCCATATCGCCTATCATTTCGCCGAGGACGGACTGATCTTCGTCGGCGACACCCTGTTCGCCATGGGCTGCGGAAGGCTGTTCGAAGGAACGGCCGAGCAAATGTATCGCAACATGGGCCGGCTGGCTGCGCTGCCCGAGGACACGCTCGCCTATTGCGCGCATGAATATACGCTCTCCAACGGCAAATATGCGGCCCGCGCCGAGCCGGACAATGCCGACATCGCTGTGCGCCTCGCGGCTGTCGAAGCCATGCGCGCGCGCGGCGAGGCGACCGTCCCGACGACAATCGGGCAGGAACGCGCGACCAACCCCTTCATGCGCGCTGGCACGGTCGATGAGTTGGCGCGCCGCCGCGCCGAGAAGGATAAAGGGTGACGCCGGACAGGCTCCGGTCGGTGCTCGATGCGCTGCCCGGGGCCATCGGCGAACCCTATACGCCGCCGCGCAGCACCGAGCCGCTGTCGCTGCTCTACAAGGTCGGCGGCAAGATGTTCGCGGTCATGACCCTGCGCGGCGCGCTCTATGTCGTGATCAAGGCACCGCCCTTCCTCTGCGACATTCTGCGCGAGCAATATGCGGGCGTCGGCAAGCGGACCCATCTCGATCCGCGCCATTGGGTCGCCATCGATCTCGAGTCCGATGTGCCGGACGATGAGATCACGTCGCTCGCGCGAGGGTCCTAGGACCTGGTCTGCGAGAGCCTCACCAAAGCGCAGCGCGCGGCGCTTGGGCAATGATGCGCGATGGCTTCCTTGCTGCTATGATGCGGACGTGCGGGGGTATTTTGGAGTGAGTCACATGATGAGGACGATGTCAGGCCTGATCCTGGCCGCGCTCGCCGCCACTGCCAGCGCAAAGACCGATGAACCCGTGAAGCTCGACCCCAGGGAAGCCAGGGATCTCGCCAAGGCGCTGGACGGCAAGGTCGCCGGCAAGCCGGTCAGCTGCGTCTCGACCTTCCGCGGCGAAAATCTCCGCGCGGTCGGCGATCACACCCTGGTCTACCGGGTCAGCAAGAAGCTTGTCTATCGCAACGACCTGCAGGGTGTCTGCCATGGCTTGAGCTTCGGGGATGCGCTGGTGCTGAGGGTCTGGGGTAACGAATATTGCCGGGGCGATATTGCCCATTCCGTCAACCTGACATCGGGCTCGCTGAGCGGGACCTGCGCGCTGGGCGATTTCGTGCCCTATACGTCCGGCGCCGCCGGCTGAGCGTTCCTCAGGCGCCGCTTCCGTAGAGCGCATCCAGCCGCGCCTGGTAGTGCGCGCGGATGACATGCCGGCGGATCGACTGCTTGGGGGTCATCATCTCATTGTCGATGGTGAACGGCTCGTCGGCAAAGGCGAAGCGCCGCACCTTCTCGATCACCGAGAGGTCGGTGTTCACCTTGTCGACCACCGCGCGCATCGCGGCGATGAATTCGGGATCGTCGCGCAGGGCATCGAGCGTGGCGGGCTTGCCCTTTTCGCTGCCCCATTCCCTCATCCATTCCGCGTCCGGGACGATCAGCGCGACAAGATGCGGCCGTCGGTCGCCATGGACCATGACCTGCGCGATCTCGTCCTGCAGCGTCAACATGCCCTCGACCTTCTGGGGCGAGACATTGTCGCCCTTGTCGTTGACGATGATGTCCTTCTTGCGGTCGGTGATCATGAGCCGGCCACTGCCATCGAACTCGCCGATATCGCCGGTGTGCAGCCAACCGTCTTTCAGCGCCTTGGCCGTCTCGGCCTCGTTGCGCCAATAGCCCTTCATCACCAGCTCGCCGCGGATCAGGATCTCGCCGTCTTCGGCGATGCGAATCTCGGTATTCTTCAGCGGCGGGCCCACCGTTTCCATGCGGATGCCCGCGCTGGGCCGGTTGACGCTGGCGACCGGCGCGCTCTCGGTCTGGCCGTAACCTTGCAACAGCGTGAGGCCGAGCGACTGGAAGAAGGTTCCGACTTCGGGATTCAGCGGTGCGCCGCCCGAGACCAGTGCCTTCATCCGCCCGCCGAACCGCGCCTGCACCTTGGGCACGATCGTCCGGTTGAGCAGCGCCCCGAGCGGCAGGTCGATCAGTGCGTTCATGCGCTTCTCAGCCTTTCGCGCGCCGAGTTTCTGCGCCTGCTCCAGCAGGAAAGCCGGGAGTCGGCCCTGCTGTTCGATCGCCTTGGTCACGCGCATGCGCAGCAGCTCGAACAGTCGTGGCACCACGACCATGATCGTCGGGCGCGCCTCGGCGATGTTGGCGGCGAGCTTCTCGAGACTCTCGGCATAATAGATTTCCGCGCCCAGCCCGATCGGGAGGAACTGGCCACCGGAATGTTCATAGGCGTGGGAAAGCGGCAGGAAGGAGAGGAACACCTCGTCGCCCCAGCCGAAATCCTCGGAGATCACGTCTACGCAGCCTTCGACATTGTGAAGGATCGCGCCGTGATGCTGCATGACCCCGCGCGGCGCGCCGCCGGTGCCGCTGGTGTAGATGATGCACGCGAGGTCGTCGCGCGTCGCGATCTGGCTGGCCGCGCACATCGCGACATCGGCCTCGGGGTCGCCGCGATGTTCGTCGATCAGCGCGCGCCAGTCGTGCACGGCAAGTGCGCCGCTCTGCTTCACGTCGATCGGCTCCATGCTGATCGCCAGGTGCATGTTGGAGCGAATCAGGGCCGGCATCAGCGCCTTGGCGATCTTTGCGGTGGAGAAGATCACGGCACACGCGCCGCTGTCGGTGATGATATGCTGGTGATCGCGGGTGGTATTGGTGGTGTAGGTCGGCACGGTGACGGCGCCAGCCGCCATGATCGCCAGGTCGGCAATGCAGAATTCCGGCCGATTCTCGCTGACCAGCATCACCCGGTCGCCCGGCTTCACGCCATGGGCTCGCAGTGCGGCGGCAAGCGCCGCGACGTCCTGCGCGACCTCCGCCCAGCTTTGCGATGCCCAGTGCCCCTCACGCTTCGTCCACAGGAACGGCTTTTCGCCCAGTTCCGCCGCGCGCGAGAAGAACATGGCCGTGAGGCTTGGAAATATCTCGTCGGCGCGCAAGGCGGTCCAGGTCCCCTCGTTGGTCGGTTCGGGGGGCCATCTTCCGCAGCCCCTGCGCATACGGGTATAAGCGGCGGAATCCCGCTAGGCCAAGGGCTTTTGCGTCGGCCGGATGTTACTCGTGCGCACCGTTGAGGTCGTTTGCGCGCCGCTTGATCTGCGTGACGCTACCGCTCACGTCCATTCCGACGCCTTCGCTGCGGGGATCGGCGGCGCCCAGCCACTTGCCCCCGGCAAATTCGACGGCATTTGCCTTGAGGCCCAGCGGCCCGACGCGCACCGTCTCGCCCAGCGCCTGCAGGGCTGGAAGCATGGCGACGAGCTCGGTATCCTCCTCCAGCGTGCCGCCCCTGCCCGGCGTGTAGAGCAGGCCCATCGCAATGGCGTCCTGCGCGCTCAGCTTCCAGTCGACCACGCCGATGATCGCCTTGGCGACCTGGCAGATGATCGTCGAGCCGCCCGCCGCGCCAATGGCGAGGCGCACCTTGCCGTCCGGGCCATAGACGATGGTTGGCGACATGGAACTGCGCGGCCTTTTGCCGCCTTCGACGCGGTTGGCGGCATAGAAGCCGTCCTTGACCGGGTTGATGTCGAAATCGGGCAGCTCGTTGTTGAGGAACATGCCGTCCACCGCGACGCCCGCGCCGAAATAGCCGTTGATGGTCGTGGTGACCTGCACGACATTGCCGTCCGCATCGACCACCGCAAGGTCGCTCGTCCCGGCATCAGCCTTGACCGACGGGCGCAGCCGCTCCGGCGCACCGGCGGGCTTGCCGGCCTTGTAGCTGGCGAGCGTCGTATCCGGCGAGATCAGGGCTGAGCGTTGCGCGAGATAGGCGGGGTCGATGAGGCCGGCGACCGGTACCTTCACGAAATCGGGGTCGCCCAGATACATGTCGCGGTCGGCATAGGCGAGGCGCTGGGATTCCGCCATCAGATGCCAGGCGACCGGATTGCTCCGTCCAAGCTTGGCGAGATCGAAGCGCTCTAGCTGCTTGAGAATCTGCAGGACCGTGATGCCGCCGGAGGATGGCGGCCCCATGCCGCAGATCTTGTATCCGCGATAGGTACCGCAGATGGGCGTGCGATCCTTGGCTTCATAGGTGGCGAGGTCGCCCAGCGTCATGACCGATTGGCTCTGCTCGGCGGTGTTGAGCGCAGTGACGATCTTCTGTGCCACGGGGCCGACATAGAAGCTGTCCGGGCCGAGCCTGGCGACCTGTTCGAATAGCGCGGCCAGCTCGGGATTTCTGAACGTGCTGCCGATCGGCAGCGCTTCGCCCTGCGCGTTGAAATAGGTCGCGCGATCCTTCGTCGACATGCCGCGTGCATAGCGGGCAAGGCCGTTGTGAAGGCGCGGCGAAACCACGAAGCCGTCGCGCGCCAGCTTGATCGCCGGCTGGAACAGCCTCGCCCAGGGCAGCTTGCCATAGCGTTTATGTGTAACGGCCATGAGACGCAGCGCGCCCGGCACGCCGGCCGAACGCCCGCCGCTGCCAATCTGGCTGTAGGGCAGTGGCTTGCCGTCCGGTCCCAGGAACCAGCTCGGCGTCGCACCCGCAGGCGCCGCCTCGCGTCCGTCGATGGTGGCCAGAGCGCCGGTCTTGCCATCATGACGGACGAAGAAGCCGCCGCCGCCCAATCCGGAATTCTGGGGCTCGACGACATTGAGAACGAGTTGGACGGCGATCGCCGCGTCGGTCGAGCTGCCGCCGGCCTTCAGGATCTCGACGCCCGCCGCGGCGGCGCGCGGATCGGACGCGCTGACCACGCCGACCGTTGGCGCTCGCACCTTGAGCGAAGCGGGCGCCTTGGCCTTCGCCAGTACGGGTTGCGAAACGGGCAGGGCGAGGAGCGCAAGGCTCAGCAGCAAGCGGCGGACCATGGTTCGCAGACTAAGCGTTGGCCGCGAGCGGGCAAGGGCAAATTTCGCACCTGCGAAGAAGATTGTCAGTCGGTATCCACGCCGACTGCATCGCGGACCGATCCAAATCCGTCGCGGCGCAGCAATTGCGCCAATTCCCGGTTAATGCGAGCGGCGAGATAAGGCCCCTCATAAACCATGGCCGAATAGACCTGGACGAGGCTCGCACCCGCGCGGATGCGGGCATAGGCTTGGCCGGCATTGGCGATGCCGCCAACGCCGATGAGCGGCAGCTTCGCCCCGAGGATCCGGCGGAAGTCCTTGAGGCGAGCCAAGGCAAGGTCGTGCAGCGGCGCGCCCGAAAGGCCGCCGGTTTCATTCGCATGCCGGGACCTGAGCGATGGGCGCGTGATCGTCGTGTTGCTGACGATCAGGGCTCCCAGCCTGTGCGAGAGCGCCAATTCGGCGATGTCGCCGATATCGGCGGGCTCAAGATCGGGCGCGACTTTCAGGAACACCGGCGGGCCATCGCTGCCCCGCGCGCTCATCACTCGGCCGAGCAGCTCGTCCAGCGCGCCGCGATCCTGCAGCGCACGCAGGCCCGGCGTGTTGGGGGAGGAGATGTTGACCGCGAGATAATCGGCATGGGGCGCCATGGCCGTCACGCCGCGCGCATAATCCTCGATGCGATCGGCTGCGTCCTTGTTCGCGCCGATGTTGATGCCGAGTACGAAGCCTCTGGGCTTGCCGCGTGCTGCCAGCCGCTCCAGCGCAGCCGCCTGCCCGCCATTGTTGAAGCCCATGCGGTTTATGACCGCCTTGTCCTCTTCGAGTCGGAACAGGCGCGGGCGCGGATTGCCCGCCTGCGGCAGAGGCGTCAGCGTGCCGATCTCACCGAAGGCGAAGCCGAGACGGCGCATCCTGTGCGCAACCAGCCCGTCCTTGTCGAAGCCGGCGGCGAGGCCGACCGGCCCGGCAAAGTCGAGCCCGGCGATGCGCTGGCGAAGCATGGGGTCGATCGCGCTGCGCCCCGGCCAGGGCAATTCCAGCGCCAGAAGTGCTGCTTTATGAGCCGTTTCCGCGTCGAGCGCGAAGATGAAAGGACGCAGGAGGCCGTACATGACGAGCGGCCTATGCCATTGGCGCGGGGCAGGGTCAAAGCCGTGGGCGAGACAAGGCGGCAAGCCATCGGCGCTGCGCTCCGGCGGTTTTGAAGGTCCTGCAAAAATCGCGCGTGGCTGCGCCATGACGATTCCGTCCAATCAGCGCCCTGCGAATCGGTGTATCGCGATTTCTGCGACCCGAAGGGCTCTCAGTCATCGACTAAGAGACCTTGCACTTTACCGGCTTGCCTGGCGTTTGCCGGGCAAGCCGCTTTTTTATTCCAATCTTGGTCGGTTCATGCGATGAATCCGACCCGGAGGGCATGAAAAGGGCACGGTCTGGGGTGGACGCGAACCCAGCCAGATAGCCTGTCCGTCAGTCAGCAGGGGTCGCCTCCGGCCCCAGTTGGAGAACGTCAGGGTCGCATGCGTCACAAGTTTGCCGTTGCCGATGCGGCCGATATGGTCGCGCTGAGCTATTTCGCGCCTCCTGCGGACCTGGCGCCCTATTTCGGCGCCATGTATCTTTTCACGGCCGACCGCGTGCGCATCGTCGATCATACGCGCGCCGATTTCGCGCAGATTCGCTTCATGCTCGCCGGTGTGGGCGATTATCGCTTCACCGATGGCCGCGACGTTCGCACGCCCGAATGCTGCCTGCTGGGGCCAACGAGCATGGCCACGCATTTCGACGTGGCCGGGCCCATGCAGGTTCTTGGCCTCACGGTGTTGCCACTCGGCTGGGCGGCCTTGCGCGCCGGGGAGGCGCATCTTGCCGCCGACGACGTATTCGACCTCGCCGCGCGCTTCGGCCGGCAATGGCGCGACATGCTGGATTGGCTGCGGACGCAGGAGGATAGCGGTAAGGCGTCCGATGCGATCTGGGCATTTCTGCGCGACCAAATTCAGCCGGTCAGCGAGGCTGAGATCAACTTCGTTGCGGAAACCGACCGCTGGCTTGCCAATGAGCAGTCGCCCCGCGTCGAGGTCCTCCAGGAGGCAACGGGCCTTTCGGCGCGCCAGGTCGCGCGCTGGTGCAACCGGCTCTACGGCGCCCCACCCAAATTCCTGGCGCGCAAATATCGCGCGCTGCGCTGCGCCCAGATCCTCGCGCGCGAGGATCTCGACTGGTCCGAAGTGAGCGGAGACGCCTTCTACGATCAGTCGCACTTCATCCGCGAACTGAAGCATTTCACGGGCCTTACCCCGACCGAACTGCGCGAACGCGCCAGCATCGTCATCCGCCTCTCCATGAACCGCGCGGATTTGAAGGGCGATATCGCGCGGCTGAGCCGGATTAGTTAGGGGCTTGCCTCAAGGAACGG